>NZ_JBSGJD010000094.1:0-31914 GCF_053605405.1 Amycolatopsis sp. NPDC003861 | reverse complement strand
CCTCGCTGTCGCTTTGTCGACCGCACTCCAGGACGACACGGACGCCCTGACCACCACCGAGCGCCAGATGCTGCGCGAGTGGCTCCACCGGCTGGCGTCCTGAGCGCTACATTTGCTACATTGCTCGGTATGATAAATGTATCGAGCAGGTTCGGCGTGTTCCTGGCCCCGCACCGCGACGACGTCGCCCGCAAGGAGCAGGCGATCGCGGCCGACGCACTGGGGTACGGCGCGGCCTGGCTGGGGACCGGCCGCAACTCGGTCGGCGACCTCGCGTTGGTCGAGGACGTCCTCGCCGCCACCGAGCGGATCACCGTGGCGACGGCGATCGTCAACGTGTGGGTCGACGAGCCGGAGACGCTCGCCGAGTCCTACCACCGGCTCGCGGACCGGTACGGAAAGCGCTTGCTGCTCGGCATCGGCGTCGGCCACCCCGAGTCGGTCACCGGATACCGCAGCCCGTACGCCAAGATCGTCGACTACCTCGACCGGCTCGACGCGGCCGGCGTCCCGGCCGAGGCCCGGGTGCTCGCCGCGCTCGGCGACCGCGTGCTGAAGCTGGCCGCCGAACGCACCGCGGGCGCGCACCCGTACCTCGTGCCCGTCGCGCACACGCGGCACGCGCGGGCGATCCTGGGCGCGGGCAAGCTGCTGGCACCGGAGCACAAGGTGGTCCTGGACGACGACAGCGTGGCCGCGCGCGCCATCGGACGGCCGTACGTCCAGACCCCCTACCTCGGCCTCAGCAACTACGTGAACAACCTGCTGCGTTATGGGTACACCGAGGCCGACGTCGCCGGCGGCGGCAGTGACCGCCTGATCGACGACCTCGTCCTGCACGGGACGCCGGAGACCGTCGCCAAGGGGCTGCTGTCCCATGTGGACGCCGGCGCCGACCACGTGGCGGTGCAGGTGCTCGGCCCCTCCCCCGAGGTGGAGCTGGCGAACCAGCGCCGGCTGGCCGAGGTGCTGCTCTGATCAGCCGGGCGCGGGCAGCAGGACGTTCAGCGCGGTGACGAGCGTGCGCTCCTCGTAGGCGAAGTGACTGTCCAATGCGGACTGGAGCCGGTCGAACTCCGCGCGCAGCCGGGCCGGGTCGGTTTCCGTCTCGGCGAGCCGCTCGATCTCCTCCTGCAGCCGGCCCACGACGACGTGCTCTTCGTCGAGCTTCGCCAGCGTGGGCTTGAGGGCCGGGAACCGTTCGGCCAGCAACGGGAAGATGTTCGTGGCCTCCCCGGTGTGGTGCCGGCCGAGGGCCGTGCAGAAGCCGGCGCACCGCGTGCGCAGCTGCCGCGGAATGCCGCAGTCCAGCTCGGCGCGCATTTCCTTCAGCTCACCGCGCAGCCAGTCGTGCATCTCGACGAGCCAGTCGCCCATGCGCCGCGCGGTGTCGAACCGGTGCAGCTCGACGACGGGCAGGATCCGGGTCGTTCGCGCCTGGTAGTCCGCGAACCCCGGCTCCCGCTCGAGCACCTCGGCGAACAGCCGGTCGCGGTCCGGCGGGAGCGCCGCCATCGCCTCGTACGATTCGGTGTCCGTTTCCACCAGCACGAGCGGGTTGCGCCGGATGTTGTGGTACCAGGCCGGGTGTTTCGGCGAGCCCAGCGCCGAGGCGACGACGACCAGCCGGCCGTCGATGTCCAAGGCGCCCAGGGGAACGCGGTGCTTCCGGCCCGTCCGGGCGCCGGTCGTGGTGAGCATGATCAAACCGGGTGATCCTTTCCGATGAAGAAATCACCGGAGGCCGAGAGGGCGACAGTTCGCTTTTCGGGGGTCCGGGTGGCGAAGCCCCCGGCCCGGGGCGAAGCCCCGGCTATCGCGGAGGGCACACCTCTGCCAGGGCAGGCAGAACGTGTCGATCTCAAGGGGGCTGGGTAGCCACTACCTCCGTGTGTCGGCCCATCCGGGGCGCACTTCGCACGTTACCAACCCGGACCGGCCGGCGGCCATCCCTTAACCGGATAGCTCAGCGGGCGGCGTCAGCGGCTTTCCGGGCGGCGGTGGCGGCCTTGTCGGCTTCGTCGAAGGCCGCTTTCGCCGTCTCGAACTCCGCCGTCGCCCGCTCGGCGCGTTCCTCGGCTTCGGCCAGGCGCTCGCGCAGGTCTTCGACGCGGGCGGTGGCCTGTTCGGCGGCGCGTTCGGTGCGGACCAGGTCGCGCTCGGCCGTCGCGCGGTCCTTGTCCCGCTCGGCGGCTTCCTTACGCAGGCGCTCGCGTTCCGCGCGCGCCCGGGCCCGCTCCTCTGCTTCACGCCGGTGGTCGCGCTTCGGCTTGGCCGGTTCGGCCTTGTCCACCAGCTTCGCCGGGCGCTTCCCGGTGACGGGCGGGACGCTCGCGGCGAGGCTGAACCACTGGTCGGTGTCCTGGTGCGCGACCGATGTCAGCCGCCCGGCGAGCGCGAGCGCGGCGGTGTCCGGCTCGGCCGCGACGGCCTCCAAGGTCGACTCCACCTCGCGGGAGACGGTGTCGCTCATCGACGGCAGCTCGTGGAGGATCCGCCGCACCAGCTCGCCGCGGCGCCGGGTCAGCGCGCGCAGCTCGTCGCCGGCCAGGCGGGTGTGCGCGTCCCGCAGTTCGGCGCCGAGCTCGGCGAGTTCACGCAGCTGATCGGAATCGTCCCGAGCCAGGCCGTTGACGATCGCCGCGGCCGTGGTCGGCTTGCGCAGCTGCTGGATCCGCTTCGCCAGCTCAGCGTCTCCTCCGGCCTTCGCCGCCTTCGCCGCCGCGTTGCGCGCGCTGACGAACTCCGCGAGGTCACCCCCGTAGAGCTCGCCGGCCACCGTGTCGAAGTCCATCGCGGTCCAGCGAACCACATCGGACTGGTGCGGGCACCCGGTGAAGAGTCATCATCGGGGGATGTTCTTCGATCTGGGTGTCCGGGACTTCCTCGACCGCGCGGAAACGGTGTACCCGGACCGCGTCGCCGTGGTCGACGAGCCGGACCAGCCGGCGCCGAGCTGGGGTTCGCTCACCTACCGCGAGGTGGCGCGCCGGGCCCGCGCGCAGGCCGCCAACCTCGACGCGCTGGGCGTGCCGGCCGGCGGGCGCGTCGCGATGGTGTCGCACAACGCCGCGCGGCTGCTCGTGTCGTTCTTCGGCGTGTCCGGCTGGGGCCGGATCCTGGTGCCGGTCAACTTCCGGCTGGCTCCCGCCGAGGTCAAGTACATAGTGGAGCACTCCGGAGCGGAGGTGCTGATCGTCGACCCGGAGCTCGAGCACCTGCTGGACACGGTGACGGCGAAGCACGTGTTCGTCCTCGGCCGGGACGACGACGCCATCTGGGGCGGCGACCGAACGCCCCGGCCGTGGGACGGCGACGAGTCGGCCACCGCGACCATCAACTACACGTCGGGGACGACCGCCCGGCCGAAGGGCGTGCAGCTCACCCACCGCAACATCTGGCTGAACGCCGCCGTGTTCGGCCTGCACACGACGTTGAGCGACAACGACGTCCTGCTGCACACGCTGCCGATGTTCCACTGCAACGGCTGGGGCATGCCGTACGCGGTGACCGGCCTCGGCGGGCGGCACATCGTGCTGCGGAAGGTCGACGGCACCGAGATCCTGCGGCGCATCGGCGAACACGGCGTGACGATCCTGTGCGCGGCGCCCGCGGTGGTCACGGCGGCCTTGGACGGCGCCGCGACCTGGGACGGCGAGGTCCCCGGCCGCGACCGCGTCCGGATCGTCGTGGCCGGCGCACCGCCGCCGACGCGCACGATCGAGCGCGTCCGGGCCGAGCTGGGCTGGGAGTTCATCCAGATCTACGGGCTCACCGAGACGGCGCCGCTGCTGACGGTCAACCGGATGCGCAGCGAGTGGGCGGACCTCGACCCGCACGAGCAGGCCCGGCTGCTGGGCCGCGCGGGCACACCGGCGCTCGGCGTCCGGATCGCGGTGGACGGCGACGGCGAGGTGCTCGCCCAGTCGAACCACAACCTCGACGGCTACTGGGAGAACCCGTCGGAGACCGCCCGGGTCACCGACGGCGGCTGGTTCCACACCGGCGACGGCGGGACGTTCTCCGAGGGTTACCTGACGATCGCGGACCGCAAGAAGGACGTGATCATCTCGGGCGGCGAGAACGTGTCGTCGATCGAGGTGGAGGACGCGCTCAACTCCCACCCGGCGATCCGCGAGGCCGCGGTGATCGGCATCCCGGACGAGAAGTGGGGCGAGCTGGTGACGGCGCTGGTCGTGGTGGAGGGCGCGGTCACGGCGGAGGAGCTCATCCGGCACTGCCGGGAGCACCTGGCCGGCTACAAGTGCCCGAAGCGGATCGAGTTCCTGGACGCGCTGCCCCGGACGGCGACCGGGAAGATCCAGAAGTTCAAACTGCGGGAGCCGTTCTGGCAGGGGCAGTCGCGGCAGGTCAACTGAGGTGCGGTTCTTCTTCGACCCGGGCTCGGGCGCGGCCCTGTGGGACGACGCCGGACCGGCGGATCTCGACGAGCTGCCGATCAGCGCCTCGTTGCGGGCCTCGGTGGACAGCCTGGTCGAGCAGTACGACGAGTCGGTGAACTGGGACTACCCGCCGGACCCCGGACCGTGGCGGGAGGCGCGGTGCGCCCGCTTCAACGCCGACGTGCGTGCGGTCCTGACCCGGTTGCGCGAGGAGCTGGGGCCCGCGGTGGAGGACCGGTGCACCGAGTTGCACGAAGACCCGGAGCTGGATCGGTACCTGGCCGATCCGAGGGGGTTCAGGCGCTAGCGGACCAGCCGGGGAACGCCCGCACCTCCCTCACGCCGCTCGGTGCTGCGGAATCCGCGCGCCAAGATGGAGATGTCTTTCGGTCCGGATCGCGGCACATCGCGGCATCCACCCCGACATCGACTCCCTGCCGCCCGAAGAAGGGCTGCCCGCCTTGGCCGCGGCCGAGGAGGAACGCACGGTCAAGTGGGAGACCGTGCTGCTGCTGGGAACCGGCAGCACCGTCTTGGCCGCACGGGCCTGGCACGAGAGCGTCTTCCGGTTGCAGCGGATCGCCACCGGCGCGGAAGCCGACCTGCCGTGGGCCGAAGCCATCGAGGCCGTGAGCAAGGCGCGGCGCCGGTTCTACGAGGCCGCGAAGGCGGACATCGGGATCGCCGTCGGGGACCTGCCGGAAAGCTACGAGTGGCAGATCGGCCGGCTGGTCGGTACCGACCCGGCCCCGCCGGGACCCAACGCCTAGCGGACCAGCCGGAAGAACGTCCGCACCTCGTCGGCGAACAGCTCCGGCTGCTCGTAAGCCGCGAAGTGCCCACCCCGCTCCAGCTCGTTCCAGTGCCGGATGTCGGGGTACCGCTTCTCCGCCCACCGGCGCGACGGCCGAGGCATCTCCCCGGGAAAGATCGAACACCCCACCGGCACGTCCACTGTGTCGTCCGTCGCCTCGGAGAACCACTTCTGGACCTTGCGGATGCTCTCCCAGTACAGCCGGGCCGAGGACGCCGCCGTGCCCGTCAGCCAGTACAGCGTCACGTCGTCCAGGAGCTCGTCGCGGGTGAACGGGAAGCCGTCGGACCAGGCGTGGAACTTCTCCACCAGCCAGCCGCAGAGCCCCGCCGGGGAGTCGAGCAGGCTGTAGCCGATCGTCTGCGGGCGGGTCGACTGCAGCACCGAATACCCGTCCTCCCAGCGTTGCGCGTTCTCCAACGCGGCCAGCGCGGCCCGCTCGGACGCCGTCAGGTCGTCGAACGTCGCCGGGTCCGGGGCCGCGATCGGCGGGTTCAGGTGGATGCCCGCCAGGTGGGCCGCGTCCTGCTGGGCCAACGACGTCGTGATCGACGTCCCCCAGTCGCCGCCCTGGGCGCCGTAGCGGGCGTAGCCCAAGCGGGCCATCAGGGCCGCCCAAGCGGCCGCAATCCGCTCGATGCCCCAGCCCGGCGCCGACGGCTTGTCGCTGAAGCCGTAGCCCGGCAGCGACGGGATCACCAGGTGAAACTCCTCCGCGAGCGGCTCGATCACCTTGCCGAACTCCAGGAACGAGCCGGGCCAGCCGTGCGTGAGGAGCAGCGGGAGCGCGTCCGGCCGCGGCGAGCGCACGTGCAGGAAGTGGATGCCCAGCCCGTCGATTTCGGTGCGGTACTGCGGAAACCGGTTGAACCGGGCTTCGACGCGGCGCCAGTCGTACTCCGTCGCCCAGTATTCGCACAGCGGGCGCAGGTAGCCCAGCGGCGTGCCCTGGCTCCAGTCGGCCACGGGCTCGGCTTCGGGCCAGCGCGTCCGCCGCAGCCTGACCCGCAGGTCGTCGAGGTCGGCCTCGGGGATCTCGATCCGGAACGGCGTGGTCACGCCGGCACGTAGGTCAGCTGCACGACACCGTTGCCGAACGTCGCGGATTTCTTCAGCTCCAGCGGGAACGACGGCCCGTCCGCGGGGAACAACCGCATGCCGCGCCCGACGACGACCGGGTACAGCAGCAGGTTCAGCTCGTCGACCAGGCTTTCCGACAGCAGCCACCGCACCGCCGTCGGGCTGCCGCTGGTCATGATGTCGCCGCCGCTTCCGGCCTTCAGCGCCCGGACCGCCTCGGCCGGATCGCCGGTGAGCAGCGTCGAGTTGTTCCAGCCGACTTCGGACAACGTCGACGAAAGCACGTATTTGCGCACGTTGTTCATGAACTCGGCACCTTCGTCGTCCTCGACGGTCCGGCCCGGCCACGCCTCGGCGAACCCTTCGTAGGTGACGCGCCCGAGCAACATCGCGTCCGCCGCGGCCATCCCGCTGCCGACCGCCTGGCCGATTTCGTCGCTCCAATACCGCAACGACCACTTGTCGGGCGCTTCGACCACGCCGTCGAGGGAAACGAACAGGTTCGCGACGATCTTGCGCATGCGCCCACTATAAACCGGCGAAACGCCCGGACCGTCCACTCGCGACGCTTTCGCTGTCCGCCTCCGCCCGGGCCCGCTCCTCTTCGGTCGCGGGTTCGAGGCGCGCCGGGACGTCCTTGTGGTGCGGCGTGCCCGCGATCGGGTCCCGGTCCAGCGCGTCCGTGAGGAGGTTGATCCGCGGGCCGCTGACCACCCGGCGGCCGTCGGCGGCCGGGTGGGCCATGCCGTAGCCGTGCGGCAGCGCGAGCTGGCCCGGCCGCAGCGCGGGATCGGCCTCGGCGCGGACGACCACCCGCCCCGCCGGCGTCACGACGGCCACCCAATCGCCGGGCGAAGCGCCGATCGACGCCAGTTCTTCGGGACGCGCGCGCAGAGCGCCGTCCGGATCCGTGCGGCGCCAGCGCGGATCACGCAGGATCTGGTTCGCGTTGTGCGCCCGCCGCTGCCCGTTGAGCAGCGAAAACGGGTACGCCGGGTCGGGCCGCTCGGCCGCCGGGTCCAGCGCGGCCAGCCAGTCCAGCAGGTCCGGCACGGCGAGCCGGACCCGCTCGCGCCGCATCAGGCTCCACACCTCGTCCTGCTCGTGCGCCGAAAACGGTGTCGGACCGGCCAGGATGCGCTCGAAGAGCTCTTCGCCGAGCTGCGGACCGGTGGCCGAGCTGCCCAGCGCGCGCTGCACCGGCACGGTCATCGTCTTCGCCGCGCGGTGGCAGCCGGCCCACAGCGGCGCGATCGAGGCCGCGCCGCCGGGCAGCGACGCGCCCAGGGTGCGGTAGAGCAGCACCGGCAGGATCGCCGCGCGCTCCGGCATCGCCTGGACCAGCGCACCGAGGCCCGCCTGCAGCGCGGACCGCGGCCCGGCGGCCAGCTCGCCGAGGACGTCCGACGCCGGCAGCACGCCGAGCGCGTCGAACAGCCGCGTGTAGATCTCGGCCTCGACGAGCGTGCCCGGCAGCGGGTCCAGCAGCGGCGGCCGCAGCTGGAAGTAGTTCGTCGGCCATTCGAAGGTGAAGAGCGTGAATTCCCACTTCTCGTGCTGGGACGCGGCGGGCAGCACGTAGTCGGCCAGCGCGGCCGTCTCGGTGTAGGCGACGTCGACCACCACGGACAGCTCCGCGGCCGCCAGCGCGCGTTCGACGTCCCGGGTCCCCGCGAAGGTGTTGGCCGGGTTCGACGACTCGACCCACACCGCGCGGACGTGGTTCGGGTGGTCGGCGAGGACCTCCTCGGCGAGGGTGTTCGCGGGCAGCAGGCCGCCGATGTACTCGAAGCCGGTGATCTCGGAGCGCTGCCCGGTCGTCGCGCCCCACAGCGGCAGCAGCCACGAGTGCAGGTTGTTCGTCCCGCGCCGGCCGAAGTGCCCGGTGAGCAGGTACAACAGCTTCTCGAGGTAGCTGTTGAGCGTCGAATGCCGGCCCTGCTGGATGCCCAGCTCGACGCGCACGGTCATCGCCTTCGCCGCGAGGATCAGGTCGACGGCCCGTTCGACGTCCACACGGGACACTTCGGCGTGCGCGATCCAGGCGTCCACCGGCACTTTCGCCAGCACGGCGGCGACCTCGTCGAAGCCTTCGGTGCGTTCGGCGAGGAACCGCTCGTCCGCGCCACCCCGTTCGAGCAGCAGCGCGAGGATCGCGCCCAGCAGGTAGGCGTCGGTGCCCGGCCGCAGCGGGAGGTGCAGGTCGGCCAGCTCCGCGGTCTCGGTGCGCCGAGGATCGATCACGATCATCCGGCGGTCCGGGTCGTTCTTGAGCGTGTTGAGCGCGTGGCGGGCGTTGCTGAACCCGTGCGCCTGCCAGGGGTTGCAGCCGAGCACGACCAGCAGGTCGCAGTGCTCGACGTCCTCGGCGGTGTGCACGATCGTCGAGCCGAACAGGTGCCCGTTGACCCAGAAATCGCCCGTCTTCTCCTGCGAGAGCGCGTTGAAGTGCCGTGTCGAGTTCATCCACTTCAGCAGCGACGTGCCGTAGGCGCCGCCGGAGTGGTTGCCCTGGCCACCGCCGCCGACGTAGGCGAACGAGCCGGGCCGCCCGGCCGCGGTGTCGGCGTCCCGGATCGCGTGCAGCTTCGCGGCGATCTCGGCGAGCGCGGTCTCCCAGTCGATGGGTTCGTGCGTGCCGTCGGGACGCCGTCGCAGCGGCGTCGTCAGGCGGTCTTCGTGGTCGCCGTACCAGGTCAGGCGCTGCGCCTTCTGGCAGAGGTACCCGGCCGAGCGCGGGTGGGCCTTGTCGCCGCGGACGCGGGTGATCTTCCGGCCGTCGAGCTGGACCTCCAGCCCGCAGTTGAGGTAGCAGAGGCTGCACGCGGTGCGGTGCCAGTCGCCGGTCACATCAGCTCCAATGCACGGCCGAGCGTCGTGAGACGCGCTTCGAGCGTTTCGCCGGCCGGGTAGAGCCGGACGGTGTCGATGCCGGCGTCGCGCCAGACGCGCAGGCGTTCGCGCACCATTTCCTCGGTGCCGATCAGTGTCGTGCCGAGCACCATTTCGTCGGTGACGAGCGCGGCGGCGCCGTTGCGGTCACCGGCCTGCCAGCGCTCGCGGACTTCGGCGGCGACGTCGGCCCAGCCCTGGCGGCTGTAGGCGTTGTTGTAGAAGTTCGTGCTGGCCGAGCCCATCCCGCCGAGGCTGAAGGCCAGCTCCTTCTTGCGGCTGCCGACCATCGCGCGCAGCTCGTCTTCGTTGTCCGCGAAGGCGACTTCGGCGCCTTGGCAGACATCGATGTCCTTCCGCTCCCTGCCCGCCTTCGCGAGCCCGGCGTCGAGGTGCGCGAAGTACGCGTCGGCGCCTTCGGGGACGAAGCTGGTGCCGAGCCAGCCGTCGGCGACCTCGCCGGTGAGTTCGAGGAGCTTCGGCGACAGCGTCGCGAGGTAGATCGGGATGTCCGGGTTCGGCTCGGTCGACAGCCGCATCGGGCGGGCCTCGCCGGGCCGCGGGATCTCGAACGCTTTGCCGGAGAAGGAGATCTTCTCCCCCGCGAACGCCTGGCGGATGATCTCGACGGTCTCGCGCATCCGGGTCAGGGGCTTCGCGAACGGGACGCCGTGCAGGCCCTCGATGACCTGCGGCCCGGACGCGCCGAGCCCCAGCGCGAACCGCCCGCCGGAGAGGTCGGCGAGGGTGAGCGCGGCCTGCGCGATGGCGACCGGCGTGCGGGTCCCGAGCTGGATGATCCCGGAGCCGAGCCGGATCCGGTCGGTGCGGGCGGCGAGGTAGCCGAGCGCGGACGGCGCGTCCGAGCCCCAGGCTTCGGCCACCCAGCAGCCGTCGAGGCCGAGCTTTTCCGCCTCCAGCACGAAGTCCAGCGTCGCGCGGGTGTCCTTCGAGAACTCGACGGTCGTCGCGGTCTTCATCGGGTTTCGGCCCGGGCCTTGATCGCGGCGAGGTTGCCCTTCATCGCCGTCTCGAACTCGCGCATGCGGACGAAGACGATCTTCTGTTCCTTCTCCGGCATCCGGTCGATGGCGAACGACAGCCCGGACCGGCCGGGACCCATCTGCATCCACTGGCTCAGGCGCGTGCCACCGGCGTCCGGCTCGAGGGTGAACTTCCAGACCGCGCTGGGTTCTTCGGGGTCCTGCACGGCCCACGCGAACACCCGCGGCGCCTCGCATTCGACGACGTACGAAGTCGTCTCCCACTCGCCGAACGCGTCGTGCTTGCTGCGGCCGAGGAACTTCCGGCCGACTTCGCACCACTCGACGGACTGGAGCTCCGCGCTCATCTCGGGCATCAGCGAGATGTCCGAGACGATCGGCCAGACCTCCTCGGGCGCGGCGTCGATCCAGGTCGAGACCTCCGCCGTCGGCAGGTCGGCGTACCGCGCACCCGTCCACTCCATCGTGGTCGCACCTTTCCTTCGTCTGACCACGATAGTTGCGTAGATAGACTGACTCTGTCAATCACTCCTGCCGGGCGAAGCGCTCCTCGACGTCGGGTCGCTGCGCCAGCCGGAGCGGGAAGCCGGGGCCGCGCCGCATCCGCGTGTCGTCCGGCGTCATCGGTTCCCGGCACTCGGCGCAGACGATTTCGGCGTGCGTGTCGTGCCCGCAGGCGAGGTGGTGCACGGTGATCGGCGGGCCGGCTTCGGTGGCGAGCCACTTGTCACCCCAGCGGGTCATCGCGAGCAGCACCGGGTAGAAGTCGCGGCCCTTCTCGGTGAGCACGTAGTCGTAGCGCACCGGCTCGGTCTGGTATGGCACCTTTTCGAGCAGGCCCTCGTCGACCAGCCGCTTGAGCCGGTCGGCGAGGGTGTTGCGCGCGATGCCGAGCGCCTCCTGGAACTCGTCGAAGCGGCGCACGCCGTAGAAGGCGTCCCGCAGCACGAGCGGCGTCCACCAGTCGCCGAGCAGATCCATGGTGCGCGCGATCGAGCACGGCCACTGCGCGAACGATGTCCGTTTCATGCGGCCGAGAGTACGCCGTTCCCGGAAGAGACTCAGCAGGTCAGACGAGATGCCCGGTGGTCACGTCCACGTGCTCGGGCACCTCGTCGTGCACGTCGCCGACCGAGAGCGTGCCCGCCGGCTCGACCAGCAACACGCTCGCGCCCGCCTTCGACGACGGCTTGTGGAACGTGCCCTTCGGGACCACGAAGACCTGCCCGCGGCCGAGCGTGACCACGCGTTCGTCCGGGTCGCGCAGGCCGATCTCGATCTCGCCGTCCAGGACCAGGAAGAACTCGTCGGTGTTCTCGTGGACGTGCCAGACGTGCTCGCCGTCGAACCGGGCGAGGCGGATGTCGTAGTCGTTGACGCGGGTGACGATCCGCGGGCTCCAGGCGGCTTCGAAGCTCGCCAGGACTTCGTTGAGGTCGATCGGGTTCATGTCTCCCATGCTCGACCTGGTGTTTCCTCGGCGCGAGTGCTAGGAATCGCACATGCCGCAAGAATTCTCGCACCGGGTGGTCGCGATCGTCACCGAGGAGTCGAACCCGTTCGAGATGGGCGTGGCGACCGAACTGTTCGGCCTCCGCCGTCCCGAACTCGACCGGCCTTGGTACGACTTCACGCTCTGTGCGGCGACGCCGGACGTCCGGATGAACCTCGGCATGTTCACACTCTCCGGCGTCGCCGGCCTCGATGCGGCCGACACGGCGGACACCCTGATCGTCCCGGCCCGCCCGAACACCGGCGTCCCGACGGACCCGGCGATCATCGCGGCGATCCGCCGGGCGCACGACCGCGGAGCCCGCCTGGTGAGCTTCTGCACGGGAGCGCTGGCGCTCGCCGAAGCGGGCGTGCTGGACGGCCGCCGCGCGACGACCCACTGGCAGTGGGCCGCCTCGCTGGCCGCCCGGTTCCCGCGGGTCAGGTGGGAACCGGACGTGCTGTTCATCGACGAGGGCACCGTCCTGACGGCGGCCGGCAGCGCGGCCTCGCTGGACCTGGGCCTGCACCTCATCCACCGCGACCACGGCGCCGAGGTGGTCAACGCGGTGAGCCGCCGCTTGGTGTTCACCGCCCACCGCGACGGCGGCCAGCGGCAGTTCATCGCCCGCCCGGTGCCGTCGGTGCCGGAGACGTCGCTGGCCCCGGTCCTGGCCTGGGCGTTGGAGCGCCTGGACACCCCGCTGACGGTGCCGCACCTGGCCACGCGGGCGGCGACCAGCCCAGCGACCCTGCACCGGAAGTTCCGCGCGGAGCTGGGCACGACCCCCCTGGCCTGGCTGACGACGGAACGGGTGAGCTTGGCGTGCCGCTTGATCGAGCGGGGCGAGCTGAGATTGGACCGGGTGGCATCGTTGAGCGGCTTCGGAACGGCGGCGAACCTGCGAGCCCAATTACGGCGTCACACCGGCCTCAGCCCGAGCGCTTATCGCCGCCGCTTCGGCCCGGCGGCGTGAAAACAGCGAGCGCCTCGGCCAGTGCGGCCTGCTGCAGCCGGGCCGGATAGGTCCTCGGATCCGCCGCGGCCAGGACGTTCATCCCCTCCACCAGCGCCACCAAGCTCTTCGTGGTCAGCTCCAGCCGCTCGTCCGTCCACTCCGGACGGCATGCCGCCACCAACCGGCCGACTCGGGCCAGGAACGACCGGTTCGCCGCCCGGTGGCGCTCGGCCAGGTCCTCGTCGGCCAGTGCCGCCGCCAGGAAACCGACCCAGACGCGGGATTCCTCGTGGTGGCCGTGCGGGAGGTCCACCGCTTGGCCCAGCACCGCCGCGAGCGCGTCCGGCGCCGATGCACACGCCGCCTCGGCCGCGTCCGCCCGGACCGCCGTGCGTTCGTACAGCAGGTCGCGTGCGTGCAGCAGCAATGCCTTCTTCGTCGGGAACGCGTGCATCACCAGGCCGGTCGTGCAGCCGGCGCGCTCGGCGACCGCGCGCAGCGTCAGGCCCGGCAGGCCGTCGTCGGCGAGGACCTGCCAGGTGGCGTTCGACAGCAGCTCGCGCTGGGCCTGCACGTCACGCTGCCTGGGCACGGCCCGGAAGCGTAACAGATGCTACGGTAACACCTGTTACGGAAACGGGAAGGCGGCCTGATGATCGACTGCACACTGACGATCACCCCGGTGACCTGGGACGATCCGGACGCCGTCCGGTTGCGCCAAGCCCAGCGGACCGAGCTCGACGCCCGCTACGGCACCGACGATCACGAGCCCGGTGCCGTCCCGACCGCCGAGACCGTCGCCGTCTTCCTGCTCGCCCGCGACGCCGGCGGCGCCGCCATCGGCTGCGGTGGACTGCGGCTGCTCGGCCCCGGATCGGGCGAGGTCAAGCGCATGTACGTCGAGCCGGCGGCCCGCGGCACCGGTGTTGCGACCGCCCTGCTGCGCGCCCTCGAAGACCACGCGCGGCGCCTCGGGATCACCAGGCTGCTGCTGGAAACCGGCATCGGGCAGCCGGACGCGATCCGGTTCTACCAGCGCGAAGGCTACGAACCGATCGAGGCGTACGGGCCCTACCGCGGCGAACCGATCTCGCGCTGCTTCGCCCGGGACCTGTGATCGGTTTTCCGATGGCCGGCCCAGGCCCGGCTATTGGCGGCCGGGTGCGCATCGGGCCTACGGTCGACGTACCGTAGCTCGCCACGATTCGGGAGTTTCCCTTGCGCATCAAGCTGATCGGTGCCGCGCTGGCCGTCGCCCTGGCCGTGCCGGCCGCGCCCGCCCAGGCGGCACCGAGGATCATCCCGCTCGACCTCGCCGCCGGGCAGCAGCCCGAGAATATCGCCCTGGAACCCGACGGTTCCGCCGACCTCACCTTCGCCTACACCGGCGAAATCGGCCGGGTCACGCCCGGCGGGCGGATCGAAGTCATCGCCCGGATCCCCGTCCCCGCCGACGGCGACGTCCCGGTGGTGCACCGGAAACTGTTCCTCGGCGGGATCGCCCGCACCCCGAGCGGTGACCTCTACGTCGCCGTTTCGACCGGCACGGCGGCGACCGGCCTCTACCGCGTCCGCCCCGGACGCACCCCGGCCAAGGTGGCCGCCCTGCCGCCGGCCGGGTTCCACAACGGCGTCGCCCGCGATCCCGCCAGCGGGGACGTCTTCGTCGCCGACTCGTTCGGCTCGGTCGTCCGGCGCGTCACGCCGCGCACCGGGCGGGTCACCGACTGGGCCACCGGCGAGCTGCTCGCCCCGGTCGCCGGCTTCGGCGCGAACGGCGTCAAGGTCCACGACGGCGCGCTCTGGGTGTCCAACCTGGACCGCGGCACGCTCGTCCGGTTCCCGCTCACCGGAGCACCCGGCCACGTCGTCGCCTCGGGCCTCGGGCCGGTCGACGACTTCGCGTTCCACGGCGGTGACGTCGTCGCCGCCGTCAACCAGGAGAACCGGGTCGTCACGGTCGGCCACGACGGGATCCGGACCATCCTGTCCACTTCGGACGGCTTGGCCAACCCGACGTCGGTGGCCGTCCGTGGTGACACGCTGTACGTGGCCGATAGCGCATATTTCGGCGGATCCCCCAATCTGCTGCGCACGCGACTGGAATGAACGTGCATCCGCACGCCGATTGTGCACGCGCTTTCCTTGATCTTCGGGAACCGGTTGCCGGTGACCAAATCCACCGGTAAGTTGGCGGACCCCGGTGTTCGGTCATCGGTCACCGGGGTTCGCGCTGCTCGGCGAGCGGGGGAGGCTACCGCCGAGAGAGCGCTTTCCGGCGGTATGGGTCGCCGCCGGGCGCAGGAGGGAAACAGTGCCTTGGTGTTGCGGGGAACGGTCATGGCCGAACGCGTGACCGAGCCGTACGTGGTCGGCCTGGAGGCCATCGCGGGTGAGTTGCTGCGCGGCAAGTGGTGCGTCTACCTGCACGAATGGCTCGGCGACGACCTCGACCTGCCCACCTGGCAGGCGGAGGTGGCCGCCCACGCCGAGCACGCCGGGGTCGAGGTCTGTTTCATCGAAATCCCGCGCAAGGACATGACACTGGTGGCGAACGTGCGCGCGCTGCCCAGCTTCGAGCAGGTCACCGAGTCCGTGGCCGCGCTCGAGCACTACCGGGGGCTCGACGCGGGCAGCCGCAGCGTCGTCTCCCGCCGGTCAGCCCAGTGACACGAGCGCGATCGCCGCGCCCGCGCCGAGCAGCCCGGCGAGCTGGGCCCGGCTCAGCCGTTCCCGCAGGAGGACCAGCGCCGGCAGCACCGGGTAGAGCGCGGCGAGCACGGTCGTGACCGCCGGCAGCTGCCGCTGGGCCGCGAGCAGGTAGAGGACGATCGCCGCGCTGCCGCACACCCCGGCCGGCGCGGCGGGCAAGCACAGCCGGGACGGCAGCCGCCACAGCGCCCGGGTCGCCGCGACCAGGCCGGCGATGGCGACCACCGACACCGCGCGGCTGAACACGACCGGCCAGAACCCGGCCTCGGCCGGAATCCGCGAGAGCGCGACGAACTGGACGGCGAAGCCGAGCCCGGCGACGAAGGCGTCCGGGATCCCCGCCGCCGTCCGGCCGGCCCGCTCCCCGCGCGAGCGCGAGACCAACCACAACGCCGGTACCGCGCAACAGATCCCGGCGAGCGCGACGCCCGAAAGCCGCTGCCCCAGCAGGAGCAGGCCGAACAGGACCGGCAGGACGACGGCGGCGACGTCGCTCGCGGGCACGACCAGGCTCATCGCCCCCTTGCCCATGGCGCGGTAGAGGAAGGCGGCGCCGGCCCCGGTGCCCGCGCCGGAAAGCGCACCCACCCGAGCAACGCCGCGGTGACCGTGCCGAACCGGCGTCCGGCACGAAGCAAGGTTGACTTCAACCTTCCTCGAGCTTTTACCGTCGGAGCCATGACCGATCTCCGCACCGCACCACCGCCGATCCCGCGCACCGTTTGGATCGCTTCCGGGGTGATGGCGCTCGGCGGCTTCCTGGGCAACATGGACGCCTCGATCGTCGCCGTCGGGCTCGAATCGATGCGGGACAGCCTCGGCGTCGCCCTCGTCGAAATCCAGTGGGTTGCGACGGCGTACCTGCTCGGCCTCTCCGCCGCGCTCCCGCTCACCCCGTGGCTCGGGCGCAAGTTCGGCGCCGGACGGCTGTGGCTCGCCGCGCTGGTCGCGTTCCTGCTCACGTCGGTGGCCTGCGCGCTCGCCCCGGACGCGGTCACGCTGATCGGCTTCCGGGCCGTGCAGGGCATGGCCGCCGGCGTCATGGTCACCGCCGGGCAGACCGTGATCGGGCTGGCCGTCGGCCCGGAACGCCTCGGCCGCACCATGGGCACGCTGGCGCTCGTGGTCGGGCTCGCACCGGTCGTCGGGCCGAGCGTCGGCGGCTTCCTGCTCGCGCACTTCTCCTGGCCGGTGCTGTTCTGGCTGAATCTCCCCATCGGGCTGCTCGCGTTCGGCCTGGCGCTGCGGTACGTCCCGCGCGGCGACCGGCAGCAGCCGCCGCCGATGGACTGGCCCGGCCTCGCGCTGGTGTCGCTCGGCCTGCCCCTGCTGGTGTACGCGCTGACCGAGCTCGGCGCGCCCGGCTCGCTCAACGTCGTCCTCGCCGCCATCGGCGCCGCGGCGATGGGGCTGTTCACCTGGTGGTCCCTGCGCGCGCCCCACCCGGTGCTGCAACTGCGCCTCGCCGCCCGGCCGGTCATGGGGTCCGCGCTCGCGGCCGTGCTGCTCGGCGGCGCCGGGATGTTCAGCGCCGTCCTGCTGCTGCCGCTGTGGTTCCAGCTCCGGCTCGGCGCCGGGACCGCCGAGTCGGGCGTCCTGCTCGCGCCGATGGGGCTGGCCACGACGGTGTTCGTGTTCGTCGCCGGGCGGCTGACCGACCGCTACGGCGGCGGGACCGTCGCGCTCACCGGGTCACTGGTGGTGCTGGTGAGCACGGTGCCGCTGCCGTGGTTCGGCCCGGACACGCCGATGTGGCTGGTCCAGGCCGTGCTCCTGGTCCGCGGTGCCGGGCTCGGGCTGTCGATCATGCCCGCGTCGACGGCGGCGTACGCGTCGGTCGGCGCCGCCGAACTCGGCCACGCCACCGCGCTGGTGAACATCGTGCTGCGCGTGGGCGGCGCGCTCGGCGGCGCGCTGTGCGTGATCGTGCTGTCCCAGGGCCTGGCCGCCGGCCCGGCGACCGGGTTCGGCTGGGCGTTCGGCGTGCTGGGGGCCCTGTGCGCGCTGGGAACGCTGGCCGCGGCCTGGGTCCGGCGCGCCGAGCATTCGTCCACAGTGGACGCGAAGGCGTGATCCACCTGGGAAGCTGGCGGGATCCCCGGATCGGTGATTTGCTGGAGTCGGTCATGCACTGTCGGTAGGGGAGGACTGACGATGGCGAGGGTGTGCAAGCGGCTGATGACGGCCGTGGCCGTGACGACGATCCTGGGAAGCGTGCTGCTGGCCCCACCGGCTTCGGCGGCGGAATCCGTCGACTGGCGGCCGTGCGCCGACGCGCCCGAGGTCGACTGCGGCACGGTGACCGTGCCGGTGGACTGGGCGCACCCGGAGCGGGGCACGACGTCCGTCGCGCTCGCCCGCCGCAAGGCGACGGACCCGCAGGCCCGGATCGGCTCGGTCCTGATGGACCCGGGCGGTCCCGGCGGGTCGGGCACCGAGGAGGTCAAGAACGGCTGGTCGCTCTCGCCCGAGGTCACCCGGCGGTTCGACACCGTGGGCTTCGACCCGCGCGGTGTCGGCGCCAGCACGCGGATCTCGTGCGGGCTCGAGGAGCTGATCGCCGACCACCCGCGCTTGCCGCGCAACCAGGCCGAGTTCGAGCAGCTCGCGGCGTACAACCGCAAGCTCGGCGAAAGCTGCAACCGCATTTCCGGGCCGCTGGGGCAGTTCGGCGACACGAAGAGCGTCGCGCGGGACATGGAGGCCATCCGCGTCGCGCTCGGCGAGCCGAAACTGACGTACTACGGCGTTTCCTACGGGACGCTGATGGGCCAGCAGTACGCGGAACTGTTCCCGGACAAGGTCCGCGCGCTCGTGCTGGACAGCAACATGGACCACTCGCAGTTCACCGCGGCCGAGTTCCTGCTCAGCGAAACCCGTTCGATGCAAGCGGAATTCGGCGAGTTCGTGGCCTGGTGCGGCCGGACGCCGAGTTGCGCGCTGCACGGCCGGGACGTCTCCGAGCTGACTCGCGACCTCCAGGACAAGGCCGCCCGCGGGGAACTGAAGGACCCGCGCAGCGAAGAGGTGCTCCAGCCGCTCGACCTCGCGTCGATCTTCCAGGGCAACTTCTACGGCCCCAGCTGGGATAGGCTCGCCACGGTCCTGAAATCGCTCGCGGACGGCACACCGCCGGCGGCGTCGGCGAAGCTGAGCGACGACATCCCGATCAACTACGTCTTCCAGAGCGTGTTCTGCGATGACTGGCGCATGCCGGTGCACGACTTCGCGGAACTCGAGACCTACCGCCGGGTGTCGGCCGCATTCGCCCCGGACGTCAAGCTCAACTCCCTGGGCTGGACGTCGGTCACCGCCTGCATCGGCTGGCCGAACCGGACCAGCAACCCGCAGCACCCGCTGCAGGTGCACGGCGCACCGCCGTTGCTGGTGCTGAGCAGCCGGCACGACCCGGCGACGCCGTACGCGTGGTCGCAGGCGGTGGCCCGCCAGACGGGCAACACCCTGCTCACCTACGACGGCTGGGGCCACGGCGCGTACTTCAAGAACAGCTCGTGCGTGACCAAGGCGACCGACGACTACCTGATCACCGGCAAGCTCCCGGCCCGGGGCACGCACTGCCCGGCGGTCGAACCGGGCACGGCGACGGCGATGATCGCCCGGCCGCCGTCGACGATCGGCTTCTGAAGCGGGCCTACCGCGGCCGGCGTCGCCAGAGACCGGTCACGACCGCGAGCGCGCGAGCTCCCGGCGACGGGACCCGCGCCGCGGCCTCCGGGCCGATCCGGCGGCGCATGCGGTAGGCGAGTTCCAGCACTTCCAGGTCCTCCGGGCGGCGGCGGCCGCGGACATCCGGCCGCAACATCAGCTCGCTCACCGTCACGGGCCTGCCACTGGCACGGTGCGCCGTGCGCGCCATCAGGAACCTCCGCTGCTTTCGCCGACCGGGCTCCGCGATTCTATGAATTCGATTCGGGTTCGTCACCTTACTCGTGAGTTGTGTCCGATGCGTGTCCCCCGGGCATTAGCCTCGAACCATGATCACTATTGGGGGCCTCACCGAAACCGACCGCGCGGCCTGGGAAAACCTGTTCGCCGGCTACAACACGTTCTACGGCCGGACACTCGCTCCGGACCTCGTGGACCGGGCGTGGCGCGAGTTCGCGAGCGGGGAACGGATGCACGCCCTCGGCGCGCGGGCCGACGGCCGGCTCGTCGGCATCGTCCACTTCTTCACGCACGTCAGCACCACCTCCGCCGACGTCTGCTACCTGCAGGACCTCTTCACCGATCCCGCCGTCCGCGGGCGCGGGGCCGGGCGGGCGCTCATCGAAGCCGTCGCCGAGTGGGCGCGGGCGCAGGGCTGTGTGCGCGTCTACTGGCACACCCAGACGTCGAACACCACCGCGCGGCGGCTCTACGACCAGGTCGCGCTCGACAAAGGCTTCATGCAGTACCAGATCCCGCTCGGCTGACACTCACCGGCGGTGCCGGCCGCCGCCTCCGCATCCGTGGTGGCCGCCGAACGGCAGGCCCGCCGGGCGGCGGCCCGCCGACATCGACGGCCAGTCCGGCCCCTTCGGGCGGCCGCGCGACCACAGAGGAATGTCCGGGATCTCGTGGCGGACCGGCGCCGCCTTCTCCGGCGGCTTCGGTTTCGCTTTCGCCGGTTCCTTCACCTTGTCGACGATCTTCACGACCCGGGCCAGCGTTCCGCGGTGCACCACCGGGTTGACGGAATTCGATTCCGGATCCGCGATCACCGGAGCGATTCCGGCCGGTTCCGCGGGCGGGACTGCGGAATCCGGAGGCTGCGGGGCCGCGTGCTTGGCCGGCGGCACGACGACGTCCGCCGGCAAGGGGACCAGTGCCACCGCCGGGGGTTCCAAGCCGGCCGGAGGCCAGGCCGCGGCCGTGTCGCGGGCGGGAGGCATCGACACCGCCGCGCTGACCCCGCCGGTCAGCGCCAGCGCGCCCGCGACGACCGACAACATCCGCAAGCGCGTCACCGAGCGCAGAACCTGCGGCTTTTCGCGGTGGCGCGCTCGCGGGAGCACGAGGGTGTCTTCGTCGCGGTAGCGGTCGCGCGGTGCGTCGGACCGGACCAGCAGCTCGGCGACGGTGACCTGCTCTCGGCGCGGAGCCCTACGTGCCATCAAACCCTCCACCTGGGGCCGTCCGGACGGGCGGCAACAGTCCGGACGGCCGATCATAGGAACGCTTCAAGTCCGTGTAAAGGCTCGATCACCCGAGCCGGCCGCCACCGTCCACATGCAGCACCGAGCCGGTGACGAACGGGTTCGCCAGCAACAGGAGCGTGGCCGCCGAAACGTCCGCGGGCCGGCCCACCCGGCCGGCCGGGATCGCTTCCGCGGTCCGGCGGAAGAACTCCGCCTTCGCCTCGCCGAGCCGGTCCCACGCTCCCGAATCGACGATGCCCGGGGAGATCGCGTTGACCCGGATCGGCGCCAGCTCCACGGCCAGCGCTTCGGCGAGGAACGCGACCGCGCCGTTCGTCGTCGCCATGACCGTCCGTTCCGGTGCCGGGCGCCACGCGGCGACGCCGGAGAACAGCACCATGGCACCGCCGTCCCGGAACCGGGGCGCGAAGTGCTTCGCCAGCATCAGCGGACCGGCCACTTTGGCGTCGAAGGCCCGCAGCACCGCGGCCCGCTCCAGCGTCGTGACCGGCCCGTTGGCGGGCGCCGCGGCGAGCGAAACCACGAAGTCCACTTCGCCCACTTCGTCGGCAAGCGCTTTCAACGACGATTCTTCACCGAGATCCGCGAACGCGGTCCGCACTCCCCCTTCCGCCAATGCCGCCGGATTCCGGCCGGCCCGGATCACTTCCGCGCCCGCCGCGGACGCGTCCGCGGCGATCTGCCGGGCGATACCCGCACCGCCACCCACGATGACCAGGCGCTTTCCTTCGAACGACATTTCCGTGCTCCTTTCGTCTCGCACACGGCGTTCAGCGCGCGGCGTCGCCGGAACAATCCCGTCGCGATACGAAGGTTTTCGATGGCTGCGATAGAATTCACGAATGCCTACGCTGCGCGCGCTGGAATGCCTGGTCGCGGTCCTCGACGCGGGCTCGATCACCGAGGCGGCCGCGCGGCTGCACCTGTCGCAGCCCGCGCTGTCGCATCAGATCGGTGCGTTGGAACGCGAATTGGGGACATCGGTGCTGGAACGGCTGCCGCGCGGGGTCCGGCCGACCGCCGCGGGGCGGGCCGTCCTCGCCGACGCGCGGGCGGCGCTGGCCGCCGCCGAACGGGTGGTCCGGACCGGACACGCGGTGGCCGGCGGCGGCGAAGGCACGCTGCGGATCGCGTGCGCGGAGACCATGACCGCCGGCCTGCTCGCGCCCGTGCTGCGGGCCTGGCATCGGCACCGGCCGGAAGTGCTGATCACGCTGACCGAGACCACGAGCGCAGACGCGCTGGTCAAGGCCCTGGAGACGGGCGAAGCGGACGTCGCGGTCGGGCCGCGGCCGAGCCGCTGGACCGGGGCCACCGAGGTGGTGGGGCGCGAGGAGATCGTCGTGGCGCTGGCCGCGGACCACCCGCTCGGCACCCGCGCGAATGTCCCCATGACCGCCCTCGCGGGCATTCCGGTGGTGCACTACCACCGCGACAATGGCCTCGGCGAATGGCTCGACCAGGAAGCCGCCCGGCGCGGCACGGTACTGGAGGCGGTGATGCGGACCAAGCAGGCGGCGACGGCGGCCCAGCTCGCCGCGGCGGGACTCGGCGTGGCACTGGTCCCGACCACCGCGCTCACCCGGACCTTCCCGGGCGCGCTGCGGCGGCTCAAGCCCCCGCTGCACCGGGACGTCGTGACGTTCACCGCGACGCCGTCGGATTCGCTCGTCCGGCGGTTCCGCTCGGACGTGACGCACCGCGGGCTCACCGTGCCCGGTGTCCTGTCGGACAAACTGTCCGCGGCACCCGGTTAAGTCCTGGTGAATCTGACAGATTTCCTACGAAGGTTTTGTGCCATCCAGACGAACTTCTCGCTCACGGGCAGATTCGGCTGTGCCATTCGCCAAAGTTTGGTTCCATCGGATAGCTTGCTCCTACCGGTCAGTACCGGTGGGTGAGGCCGATCGGGTGAGGCGATCAGCGACAGATCGAGGGAAGCGGGGACGAGCATGCCCAAGCACCGGCCACGTCGCAGGAACGCGCGTTCGGTCCGCAGGACCGCCGCCGCGCTCGCGGGCGGGGCGCTCGTCGTGCTGCCGACGCTGACCACGGGCCTGCCCGCACCGGTCGTCGTGGCCAACGCCGGGGACAGCCAGCCCGACCAGGCCGTCGCCGCGCCGCCGCAGCAGCCGAACATCGTCATGCCGCCGATCGCGGTCGACGGCAGCCTCCCCCAGCCGCCGCTGCCCGAGCCGCTGGTCGTGCCGGGCGGGCGAGCCGGCTCCGCGGGCATCTCCGGGTCGCTCGGCATCCCGGGCAGCATGCTCAAGGCGTACAAGAACGCGGCGGACATCCTGGCCAAGGAGCAGCCGGACTGCCACCTGGACTGGGCGCTGATCGCCAGCATCGGCCGGATCGAGTCCAACCACGCCCGCGGCGGGTACGTCAACGCCAACGGCGACACCCTGGAGCCGATCCTGGGCCCGGTGCTCAACGGCGCCGGCGCGTTCGCCGCGATCCGGGACACCGACGGCGGCAAGTACGACGGCGACGCGGTGTGGGACCGGGCGGTCGGCCCGACGCAGTTCATCCCGTCGACGTGGCGCGGGTACGCCTCCGACGGCAACGGCGACGGCGTGTCGAACCCCAACAACATCTACGACGAGACGCTGGCCACCGCGCGCTACCTGTGCTCGGGCGGTCTCGACCTTTCGACGGACGCCGGGCAGCGCATCGCCGTGCGCCGCTACAACAACTCTTCGTCCTATGTGGACACGGTGTTGGCGTGGGCCACCGCCTACCGCGGCGGGGTGGCCCAGCTGCCCGACAGCCAGGTGCCGATCGGCACGCCCAACGCCCCGGACGCCGCCGCGGCCGGGTCCCCGGTCGGCGCCCCGGCACCGCCCGCGCCGCCGGTCCCCCCGACGCCGGGCACGACGCTGCCCGGCACGTCGACGACCCCCACCACGCCGTCGTCGAGCACGCCGACCAGCACCACGCCGACGACCCCCACGACGCCGACCACCGAACCGACGACTCCGTCGACGCCCACCACGCCACCGTCGACGACCAGCACCACCCCGCCCCCCTCGTCGACGGCCGCCAACACCCCGGCGGACTCGACGGACGCCCCGACCGGAACCACCTCGACCAGCCCGGCCGGGTGAGCCCGGTGGAGCCGTTCCTGGTGCACATCCGCTGCGACACCGACGGCTACACCCACGCCGTCACCGAGGAGGAGTTCGCGGCGGGCCGGCACGACGGGCGGTTCCGGGCGGTGTGCGGGCACGTCGTGCTGGCGGCACCGATGATCGAGGAGCCGGGCCGGTTCGACCCGGTCTGCCTGGACCTCCTGCGCGCCGGGCCACCCCAGCCGGCCGAGGTCCCCCGGCAGGAGCGACGCCGGCTGCGGTGGCGCAGCCGGCGCTAGTCCACCAGGGCCTGGATGCCGTCGAGCATCCGGTTCAGGCCGAACTCGTAGGCCGTGTCGCCCTGGGCCTTCGCGCTCTGGTCGAAGCCGCCGCCGAGCCAGATGCGGTTCATCGCCGGGTGGGCGTCGACGACGAAGTAGTTCTCCCAGAACGACGACCGCTGGTGCCACCAGGCTTCGGTCGACTGGCCGGTGCTGCGCTCCAGCCGGGTGTTCTCCGCATCGAGCGCCGCGTTCGCGTCGACGTACGTGCCGATCCCGTTGGCCGCCGCGACGGCCTGGCGCGGCGGCAGCCCCAGCTCGTCCATGATCGACAGCAGGTACTCCTGGCCCGCGAGCTGGCCGGGGCCCAGCGGCGGCCGGACGCGCGAGACCTCGCACAGCCACGGGTGGCTGCGGTAGGCCTGCCGGGTCCGCTCGGCGTAGAGCGCGACCTGCTCGCGCCAGTCCCCGCGGCGCGGCTCGCCCGGCCCGGGCAGCCGCCGCCCGACGAGGACGTCGTCGACCATCAGGTCGACCAGCTCGGCCTTGCCGGGCACGTAGGTGTAGAGCGTCATCGTGCCCGCACCGAGTTCCTTGGCGACGCGGTGCATCGACGCGGCGGCGAGCCCATCGGCGTCCGCGACCGCAATCGCGGCGGCGACGATCCGCTCGATCGTCAGCGTCGGCCGGCGGCCCCTGGTCGGTTCGGCGGCGCCGCCTCGGGCGCGCCAGAGCAGCGCGAGCGTCCGGTCGACGTCCTCGGCGCCAGTGCGTTCGACGGTCATGCGGTCCCCTCGCTTCTCGTTCGGACATTACCCTGGAAGCAGACGGAGGGGGTGTGAGGAGATGACCGCGCGCAAACCGCCCAAGGTGTCTTTCCGCTGGTGGGTCGACCGGAAGATCGACGAAGCCCGGGCCCGCGGCGAGTTCGACGACCTGCCGGGCACCGGCAAGCCCCTCCCGAAACCCACCGGCAACGACGCGGCGACCGACTGGGTGCTCCGCGAAGTGAAGAGGGGCGGGCACGACACGAAGGCCCTGCTGCCGCCGGCGCTCGCGCTCAAACGCGAAGTCCAGGACCTGCCGGAGCGGCTCGCCGGGGAGCGCGCCGAACGGCTGGTGCGGGAAGTCGTCGAGGACCTCAACACGCGGATCCGCCAGGCCTACCTCAACCACCACACCGGGCCGCCACTCACGGTGGCCCTGGTGGACGTCGAAGAGGCGGTCGCAGCTTGGCACCGCTCACGAGCGGCTTCGTAGCACTGTGGTGAGCAGGGAGATTGCGGCGGTTTGGGGCACGACGAGCGTTGCTAGCGCGGTGCCGTAGGGCAGGAGCTTGCCGCCGGAGCCTCGGCGGTGGCGGGGTTGCAAGCGCACCGAGAACCAGGCGGGCGACGGGAACCAGGCGGCGACGGGCGATCCCGGCCGCGATCACGCACACGAGCAGGCAGCCGGCGATATCCGGCGCCCCCGCACAACCCGCCCCCGCACAGCCCACCCCCGCACGGCCCGCCCCCGCACGGCCCGCCCCCGCACGGCCCGCCCTCCCTGGGGGCTGCCCCCGCTTCCAGCGTATCGAGGCGGCCCGACGGAAATCGGGGACCAGCCCTGCTGAAAGCCCGGTTGTCCACAGCCCCACCGTGCTGTGGACAACCAGGTCGGCGAGCGTGCACGGTCGCCGCCGTGTTCGGCCTGCAGCGGATCTCCGGCAGCAGGGGCGACCCAGGATCCATGGCCGCGGACCGTGCGAGCGGGTACAGCAGCAGCCGCCGCACGCCGAGGGTGAAGACGGCGAAGGCCAAGCCCGTCGAGAGCGGACCGGTGAGGGGGTGGATCAGAGGCAAAGCCGGACACGGGCACCACTCCGCATGAGTGGAAGGGGAATGGCTGCATCGAAGACGTTCCCAACGCAGCCGCGCGGCGGGAACCGGGTGAACTTCGGCCCGCAGCCGCGTAGCCGGATCGACTCGGCGAGGCGGTCCGGCGGCGCAAGGCCGTGACGCGGCTGCGGACCGAGATCGACCACAGCGCGGTGCGTGCTGCCGACCAGCAGGACGACCAACGAACCGGCGGCGGCGAAAGCGACCAGCGCGACCGGGCCGGCCACCGCGAGGAACGCCAGCTCCGGACCGCGCCGCTCCAGGAGTAGCGAAAACGCTAACAGCCCGATGGGCTGTAACCTGGTTCGATGAGAGGCCAACTCGTCGTCGTGCCGCTTTTGGCGGTGCTCCTGCTGTTCACCGTCCCATGGTGGACGCTGGTGCTCGCGCCGGACTGGGGCACCGCGGCCACGATCGCCGGGACGGCGGTGTTCGCGCTGGGCCTGGTGACCATGCCGGTCGCGATGTTCCGCGGCCACTCCCGGCACCAGAGCGACGCCGCCGCCCGCCTCGGCGACTCGCTGCTCGCCGTGATCTGGGTGCTGTTCAGCTGGTCGATCCTGAGCCTGGTGCTGCGGGTCGCGCTGCTCGGCGTCGACGATCCGGCGCGGTCGCGGATCGTCGCGGGCGCCACCGCGCTGATCGCCGCCGGGCTGCTCCTGCACGGCAACCGTGTCGCCATGCGCGTGCCGCCGGTGAAGGCGGTCGACGTCGTCATCCCGCGGCTCGGCCCGGGGCTCGACGGCCTGCGCGTCGCCGTCCTGACCGACACCCACTTCGGGCCGATCGACCGGACGAAGTGGTCGGAGGAGGTGGTGGCGGCGGTCAACGCGCTCGAGGCGGACGTCGTCTGCCACGCCGGTGACCTCGCCGACGGCGCCGTGGCCAAGCGCCGCAAGCAGGTCGACCCGCTCGGCGGCGTCCAGGCCGGGCTCGGGCGGTTCTACATCACCGGCAACCACGAGTACTTCGGCGAGGCCCAGGCGTGGCTCGACCACATGGAGGGGCTCGGGTGGGACACGCTGCACAACCGGTCGACGCTGCTCGAGCGGGGCGGCGACCGCATCCTGTTCGCCGGCATCGACGACCCGACCGGCACCGCGTCCGGCCTGCCCGGCCACGGCCCCGACCTGGCCGCGGCGCTGGACGGCCGGCCCGACGGCGTCCCGGTGGTCCTGCTGGCCCACCAGCCGAAGCAGGTCCGCCAAGCGCGTGAGGCCGGCGTCGACCTGCAGATCTCCGGGCACACCCACGGCGGGCAGATCTGGCCGTTCCACCTGCTGGTGCGGTTCGACCAGCCGACGCTGTCCGGCCTGACCCGGCACGGCGAGACGCAGCTGTACAACAGCCGCGGCACGGGGTTCTGGGGGCCGCCCTTCCGCATCTTCGCCCCCAGCGAGATCACGCTCCTGACCCTGCGTTCCGCCTGACGGCCGTTCCCGACTTCAGCACGAGCCTACCGACAAATTTTTTTGTCTTGACAGATCGAAGCGTCGGGTTCAGGCTGGTCCGCATGACGACGACAACTTCCGCCGACGGCACCCGGATCGCCTACACCCGCGCCGGCACCGGCCCCGCGCTCGTCCTCGTGGACGGCGCGATGTGCTACCGCGGCTCGTCCCCCAACGACGCGCTGGCGAAGGAGCTGGCCGCGCACTTCACCGTGTACACCTACGACCGCCGCGGCCGCGGCGAGAGCGGCGACACCGGACCGTACGCGGTCGAGCGCGAGGTCGAGGACCTCGCGGCGGTCGTCAAGGAGGCGGGCGGCGAGGCGTTCCTGTTCGCCATCTCGTCGGGCGTGGGCTTGGCGCTCGAAGCGGCCCCGCGGCTGGCCGTCCCGAAGCTGGCGCTCTACGAGCCCCCGTTCATCGTCGACGACAGCCGCAGCCGCGTCCCGGAGGACTACGTGCCCCGCCTCGACCAGGCGCTGAAGGACGGCAAGCGCGGCAAGGCGGTGAAGATGTTCATGACCGAAGGCGTCGGCCTGGGCGGGCTGATGGTGGCGACGATGCGGATCATGCCGTTCTGGGCCAAGCTCAAGAAGGTGGCCCACACCATCCCGTACGACACGGCGCTGGTGGTCGACCACCAGGCGGGCGAGCCCCTGCCGGCGGCCTGGCCGGAGGTGAAGATCCCGACGCTGGCCATCGACGGCGGCCGCAGCCCGGACTGGATGCGCCACGGGGTGGCGTCCCTGGCGAAGGTGCTGCCGTCGGCGGAGTACCGGACGCTGCCGGGCCAGACACACATCGTGAAGGCGGCGGCGCTGGCCCCGGTGCTGAAGGAGTTCTTCCTGGCTTAGGGGAAGATCGAGCCCATGCGCATCCGGATCCTCGACGCCGACATCACCACCCTCGAGGTCGACGTCGTCGTCAACGCCGCCAACTCCTCGCTGCTCGGCGGCGGCGGGGTCGACGGGGCCATCCACCGCAAGGGCGGCCCGGAGATCCTCGCCGAGTGCCGCAAGCTGCGGGCGGGGCACTACGGCAAGGGCCTGAAGACCGGGCAGGCCGTCGCCACCACCGCCGGGAAGCTGCCCGCGAAGTGGGTCGTGCACACCGTCGGCCCGGTGTGGTCGGCCTTCGAAGACCGCTCCGAACTCCTCGCCGACTGCCACCGCAACGCGCTGCTGGTGGCGCGGGACCTCGGCGCCCGGACCGTCGCGTTCCCCGCCATCTCCACCGGCATCTACCGCTGGCCGCTGGAGTCGGCCGCGGGGATCGCGCTCACCACCGTCGCCGAAGCCGAGCCCGGCCCCGTCGAGGAAGTCGTCTTCGCCCTGCGCGGCGAAGCGGCCGTCCAGGCCTTTCGGGCACGTCACAACTCCCTTGCCTGAACGATCACCCACCGGGCAGGGTGCAGACGTGCCCACCCGCGCCCTGGTCTTCGACTTCGACGGCACGCTCGCCGACACCGAATCCGCCGTCCTGCAGTCGTGGCAGGCTGTCTTCCGGGAGCACGGGACCGAGCTCCCGCTGGACGCCTGGTACGCCGTCATCGGGACCCAGCGCACCACGCCCGCCATGTTCGCGCTGCTCGCCGAGCACGTCCCCGGCATCGACCCGGACGCGCTGCGGCCCAGGACCCGGGCCCACGTCCTGAAGCTCCTCGAGGACCTCGGCCCGCGCGAAGGGGTCCGGGACTACCTCGAGACCGCGCGGCAGCACGGCCTCAAGCTGGCCGTCGCCTCCAGCTCGTCCGGGGCGTGGGTGAACCCGCACCTCGAGCGGCTCGGCCTCGACCACTACTTCGACGCCGTCCTCACCGGGGACCTCCACAAGGCCAAGCCCGACCCCGACCTCTACCTCGCCGCCCTCAACGCGCTCGGTGCGGACGCCGCCGGCACCATCGCCTTCGAGGACACTCCGCACGGCGTCACCTCCGCCAAGGCCGCCGGGCTGACCTGCGTGGCCGTGCCGAACGCCATCACGCGGAACCTCGACTTCGGGCAGGCGGACGTCCTGCTGCCGTCCTTCACCGCCAAGCCCCTCGAGGCACTGCTCAGCCGCTGACCAGGGCCAGCAGCCGGTCCAGGAACGGCAGCTGCCCCTTCAGCAGCTTCTCGCGGGCGTCCGGGAGCGTGAACCACTCGACCCGGTCCACCTCGGGGAACTCCTGCTGACGGCCCGAGCGCGGCGGCCACTCCATGGTGAACGTCCCGGGCACCACCGCCGCCGGGTCGAGGTCGGCCTCGACCGCCCACGCCGTGACGACCTTGCCGCCCGACTGCTTCACCGCGCCCAGCGGGACGTACTCACCGGACGGCGCGGGCAGCCCGAGCTCCTCCTCGAACTCGCGCCGGGCCGCCTTCTCCGGAGCCTCGTCCGGATCGAGCTCGCCCTTGGGCAGCGACCACGCGGCCGCGTCCTTCTTCGCCCAGAACGGCCCGCCCATGTGCCCGAGCAGCACCTCGACGTCCTCGCCGCGACCTCGGTAGAGCAGGAGCCCGGCACTCTGTTTGCCCGCCATGGAGAAAGTCTCCCAAGATTTTTCCGCGAGGGTGTCGAAACCCGCCGGGCCCGATCGACGCGTGGGCAGAAGGCAACGAAAACCCAGGGAAGGAACCACCATGACCGCCACCATCGCCCGCGACAGCCAGACCGCCACCCCGGCCAAGACCAAGGTCACCGGGCTCGTGGTCGGCGCGAGCCGGATCGTGATCTCGTTCCTGTTCGGCTTCCACGGCCTGCAGGGGTTCGGCTTCTTCGGCGGGATCGACGGCCAGGGCGGCGGCGTCCCGTTCGGCTCGTTCCCCGGCTGGTGGGGCAGCGTGTTCGAGCTGGTGGGCGCGCTGCTGCTGCTCGTCGGGCTCGCCAGCAGGCCGGCCGCCATCCTGCTCTCCGGCGTGATGGCCTACGCCTACTTCACCGTGCACGCCCCGATGGGCCTGCTGCCGCTGCAGAACATGGGTGAGCCCGCCGCGGTCTACTCGTGGGTCTTCCTGCTGTTCGCCGCGATCGGCCCGGGCCGGTTCGCGCTCGACAACCTGCGCAAGCGCTGACCGGCCGAGCGCGGTCCGATCAGTAGCCGCCCTGGGCGGCTGCGAGGTCGGACCGCGCCATCACGTGTTCCATCAGGCTGGTCAGCACCTGCTTCGTCGACTCCCGCTCGCGGGCGTCGCACAGCAGCAGCGGGACGTCCATGCCGACGTCGAGCGCCTGCCGGACCTCCTCCGTGCCGTAGCGGTACGCGCCGTCGAAGCAGTTCACGCCGACGACGAACGGCAGGTTGCGGCGCTCGAAGAAGTCCACCGCCGCGAAGCAGCTGTCGAGCCGGCGCGTGTCGGCCAGCACGACGGCGCCGAGCGCGCCCTCGGCCAGCTCGTCCCACATGAACCAGAACCGGTCCTGCCCCGGCGTACCGAACAGGTAAAGGATCAGGTCCGGGTTGATCGTGATGCGGCCGAAGTCGAGCGCGACCGTCGTGGTGGTCTTCTGCTCGACGCCGGACAGGTCGTCGACACCCTCGGACGCGGTGGTGATGACTTCCTCGGTCCGCAGTGGCGGCACTTCGCTCACCGAACCGACCATCGTGGTCTTGCCGACCCCGAACCCGCCGGCGATGAGTACCTTGACCGCGGTCGCGGTCAGGTTCCGCCGGGGGTCAGAGTTTCCGGATGCCATCAAGAACCGCCTGCAATACGTGTCGGTTGGGAGTTTCCTGGACCGGTGCCGCGGTACGGAACAGCACCAGGTTCTGCTCGATGAGGTCGCTGAGCATCACCTTCACCACGGGCAGCGGGAGATCGACCCGGGCGGCCACCTCGGCCACCGAGACCGGCCGCTGGCACAGGGCGATGATGCGGGCGTACTCCGGTTCGAGCATGCCCGCCTCGTGCGCGGTGCGCAGCGCGACCACCAGCGTGATCAGGTCGAGCCCGAGGGTGTCCGACCGCGTGCGGCCACCCGTGACGGCGTAGGACCGGACCAGGGGGCCGGCCTCGTCGTCGAACCAGGCTTCGTGCCGTGGGCTCATGGCGCAGTGGGCTGCGCGCCGGCGGTCCGCGGGGCCGAGGTGAGGACCTGGCCGACCCGCTTCACCATCAGGTTCATCTCGTACGCGACCAGCCCCATGTCCGCGTCTTCACGGGCCAGCAGGGCGAGGCAGGCGCCCCGCCCGGCCGCCGTCACGAACAGGAACGCGTGGTCCATCTCGACCATCGTCTGGCGGACGTTGCCGCCGCCGAAGTGCCGCCCGGTGCCGCGGGCCAGGCTCTGGAACGCCGATGCCACCGCGGACAGGTGTTCGGCGTCCTCCTCGGAAAGGTTGCCGGACCTCCCGATGAGCAGGCCGTCCGAGGACAGCACCACCGCCCGGTCCGCCCCGGCGACCCGCTTGACGAGGTCGTCCAGCAGCCAGTCGAGCTCGTGGGCGCCTGAGTTGACCATTACTCGCGCTCTCCGTACCTGTCGTCGTTCTCGGGAAACTCTTCGTCACGGGCCCGCCGGGTGCCCTGCTGGAAGGCGGACAGCCTGCTGCGGGCGGCCTCCGGCGAGTCCAGCCGGACCTCTTCGCGTTCCTGTGCGGGCTTATCTTCCCGCAGCTGGGGCACGAGGTTCTGCTGGCGTCGCCGTTGCGGCAGCGGCGGCCGGCCGGGTGCCTCCGGACGGCGCGGCTGCTGCGGCCGGCTCTCCGGCGTCGGGGGGGGGCGCGGCGGCGGGG
>NZ_JBSGJD010000093.1:0-31977 GCF_053605405.1 Amycolatopsis sp. NPDC003861 | reverse complement strand
GGCGGGTTAGAACCCGCCTTACCACTCACGACCGGCGGAGCGAGGGCGCCTGGCTACGGGGCGATGATGAGCGGGACCTCCGGCGAGGGGCCGTCGGACAACGGAATCTGGTACCGCTGCGTCACGTACGAGGCGATGGTGTGGAACAGCGGCGCGGCGGAGTGCCCGACCGGCAGCGTCGTGTCCGGCGCGTCCAGCCGGATCCCGACGACGAACCGCGGGTGGTCGGCGGGCAGGATGCCGGCGAAGGTGATGTTGTACAGGTGGTCGCTGTAGGCCTTCGTCCGCGGGTCGACCTGCTGGCCGGTGCCGGTTTTCCCGGAGATCTGGTAGCCCTCGACCGCCGCCGTCGGCGCGGTGCCCTTCTGCAGGCCCTTGCCGTTCTGGGCGACCGCGCGCATCATGTCGCGCACCGTCTTGGCGGTCTGGGGATCGACCACCCGGACCGACTTCGGGGCCGGCTCGGGCACGGTCGTGCCGTCCGGGTTCACCTTGGCCTTGACGATCCGGGGTTCGACGCGCAGGCCGTCGTTGGCGATCGTCTGGTACATCCCGGCCATCTGCAGGATCGTCATGGACAGGCCCTGCCCGATCGGCAGGTTGCCGAAGGTGGTCGCCGACCACTGGCTGCGCGCGGGCACCACGCCCGCGCTCTCGCCGGGGAGGCCGACGCCGGTGCGCTGGCCGAGGCCGAACGACTTGAGCAGGTTCGCGTAGCGCTCCTCGCCGATCTTCTGCGCCAGCAGCAGCGTGCCGATGTTGGACGACTTGGCGAAGATGCCGGTGGTGGTGAACGTCTGGGTGCCGTGCGTCCAGGCGTCGTGCACCGTCTTGTCGGCCACCTGCAGCGCGCCGGGCACCTCGACCGTCGACTCCGGCGTCGCGATGCCGTACTCGATCGCCCCGGTCGCGGTGACGAGCTTGTTGACCGACCCGGGCTCGAACGGCGTGGTGACCGCCGGGTTGGCCAGGTCGTCGGCGTTCCACGTGCTCGGGTCGTTGGGGTCGAACGTCTTGTCGTTGGCCAGCGCGTAGACCTCGCCGGTCTTGGCGTCCATGACGACCGCCTGGCCGCCCTTGGCGTGCGACTGCTGGACGTAGTCGCTCAGCTGCCGCTGCACCTCGTACTGCAGGTCGGAGTCGATGGTCAGCTCGAGGTCCGAGCCGGGGACGGCGGCCTGCAGGTCGTGCTCGGTGCCCGGGATGACGACGTTGTCGCTGCCGTTCTTGGTGTTGACCATCATCCGGCCCGGCGTGCCCGCCAGGTCGTTGTCGCGCAGCAGCTCCAGCCCGACGAGGCCGTGGAGGTTGTGCTTGGACACGTCCTTGTCTTCGGAGCGCCAGTTCGCGGCGCCGACGATGTTGGCCGCCAGGCTGCCGCCCGGGTACTCCCGCAGCGCGCGCTTCTCGACGCCGATCCACGCGAAGTGCTTGACGATGTCGGCGGCGACGGACGGCTCGACGTTGTTCACCAGGTAGGTGAAGGACGCCTGCTTGTGGAACAGGTCCAGCAGCTGCTGCTCGGTCAGCTGGTTCGGCACCTTCGCCGCGATGTACTTCGCGGCGGCGGCGGTTTCGGCGTCGAACGTCTTCTGCGTGCCGGGGTTCTTCGCGGCGAAGTCGTCCATGTTCTTGTGCAGCGCCTTGAGGTTCACCGACAGCGTGCGCACCTCGACGCTGAACGCCAGCTTGGCGCCGTTGCGGTCCACAATGGACCCGCGCTGGGCCGGGATGTCGATGGTCTGGGTGCGCTGCCGCTCGGCCGCGGCCGACAGCGCGGCGGCGTCGAACCACTGCACCTGCACCAGTTTCACGCCCGCGACGAGCAGCACGGCGACCAGCAGCAGGCGCACGGCGGAGAACCGGCTGCGGTGCCCGCCGTTGCCACGGCGCGCGGCCGCGCTGCGGGTCCCGGCGGCGTACGTCCGCCGGGCGCTGCCCGCGGTGCGGGCGCGGACCTGGCTGCGGCCCGAAGCCATCACTGGCCGCCTCCCGGCTGAGCCGGCGGCTGCTCCTCGGCGGGCACGGCGGGCTGGTCGCCCTCGATCGGCGCGCCCTGCTGCGACTGCGTGCCCGCGGCGGGCGCGGCGGGCGGCGCGGCCGGCACCACGGGGGCGTCCGCCTTGGCCTTCTTGGGCTCGCCGACGAGCGAGGTCTTCCCGTCCGGGCCGACGACGATCCGCGCCGGGTCACCGCCGGGCACCATGCCCAGCTGCTGGGCCGCGGGCGCCAGGGACGCGGGCGACTCGGCCTTGGCGACGTCGCGCTGCAGCTGTTCCTTCTGCTCGGCCAGGTTCGCGTTGGTGGTGCGCAGCTGCTCGAGCCGGTAGGAGTCGGCGATCGCCTGCGTGGTCAGCCACAGCGTGGTCGCCACGCCGGCGGCCAGTAGCGCCATCATGATCAGCACGAACGACGCCCGCGACTTCGGCAGCAGCAGCTTCAGCCGGAGCTTCGGCTTCTCCGGCGTTTCGGCAGGCCGGGTCTTCGGCTCGGGGCGCGGCTCACGTTCCTTGAGCAGGTCGGCGCGCTGGGCGCGGCGGGCGTAGGCGCGCTCGGCCGCGGACGTGCGGCCCCGCGACGCGCGCCGGGGCGCGGTCTGCGTCGTCTGCCGGTCCGGCTCGACGGCGTCCGTCGAGGTGCGGCCCCCCGTCGCCGGTGCGGCCCGGCGGCGGGAGGACTTCGCGGGAGCGGTCATCGCGGCTCTCCGATCCTCTCTGCGGCCCGCAGCCGCACCGAAGCGGCGCGCGGGTTCCGTTCGATCTCCTCTTCGCCGGCCTTCTCGGCGCCGCGCGTGAGGAGCTTCAGCTCCGGCCCGTGCCCCGGCAGCTCCACCGGGAGCCCTTCCGGGGTGCGGGACTTCGCGAGCTCGGCCAGCGCCTGCTTGACCAGCCTGTCCTCCAGGGACTGGTACGACTCGACGACGATCCGGCCGCCGACCTTCAGGGCGCCCAGCGCCGCCGGCATGGCGCGGCGCAGCACCTCCAGTTCGCCGTTGACCTCGATCCGCAGCGCCTGGAACGTCCGCTTGGCCGGGTGCCCGCCGGTGCGGCGGGTGGCGGCCGGGACGGCGTCGTAGAGCAGCTCGACCAGGCGCCCGCTGTTGGTGAACGGCTCCTTCGCCCGCTCGGCCACGACCGCCTTGACGATCCGCTGCGCGAAGCGTTCTTCGCCGTAGTCCCGCAGGATCCGGACGAGCTCGCCGGGCGCGTAGGTGTTGAGGACGTCGGCGGCGGTGAACCCGGTGGTCGGGTCCATCCGCATGTCCAGCGGCGAGTCCTTGGCGTAGGCGAACCCGCGCTCGGCGCGGTCCAGCTGCATGGACGAGACGCCGAGGTCGAACAGGATGCCGTCGGCCTTCGCGATGCCCAGGCCGGCGAGGGCCTCGGGGAGTCCGTCGTAGACGGTGTGCACGAAGTCGACGCGGTCGCCGTGGCGGGCCAGGCGTTCGGCGGACTTCTCGAGCGCGGCGGGGTCGCGGTCCAGGGCGACCAGGCGCAGCCGCGGGAAGGCCTCCAGGAGGGCGTCGGAATGCCCGCCGAGGCCGACCGTCGCATCCACGAGGACGCCGTCGCGGCCGGTGAACACGGGAGTGAACAGCTCGACGATCCGGTCGAGCAGCACCGGGACGTGCTCGGTCATCGTTCCCTCCCCCTCTCTTGCCCAGTCGGCCCGGGGGAAATATGGCGGATGCCGTCAGGTCCCTGTCCGCCCGCTGCGGACCTGGTACCGGGGAAGGTGCACCAGGGCTGTTGAGCGGACAGAGGCCTCACGGCATCCGGGTGGGCTTCCCCCTCCTCGCACGGAGGCGGCGAACCTCTTCGTCCCCCGACGACGAAGGTGCACCGCGACCGCACGCCTAGAAGACGCCCGGCAGTACTTCCTCTCGAGCCTTCGCGTAGCTGTCTTCGTGCTCCTCCAGGTAGCCCTGCCACGCTTGGGCGTCCCAGATCTCCAGCCTGGTGATCGCCCCGATCACCACGCACTCCTTGCTGAGCCCCGCGTAGCGGCGGAGCTCGGGCGCGATGGTGATGCGCCCCTGGCCGTCCGGACGTTGCTCGTCCGTGCCCGCGAACAGGTAGCGCTGGTAGGCCCGAACCGCCTCGTTCGTGAACGGGGCCTCGGCGACCTTGCGCGCCATCTGCTCGAACTCGGCGCGGGGGAAGACGAAGAGGCAGTGGTCCTGCCCCTTGGTAAGCATCAGCCCACCCGCCAAGGCGTCACGGAACTTCGCGGGCAGCGCGAGCCGCCCTTTGTCGTCCAGCTTCGGGGTGTGGGTGCCGAGGAACACGGCCTCCACCTCCCTACCGTCCACGGTGGCGAACCACCCCGGACGGCCACGGGGCTTCCCTTCCGCCCCACTGGCCACCACCGTACCCCACTTTTCACCACAGTCAACGCGACAAACGGGCAGACCACTCCGTCGTGTGTTCCGTTTGCGCAGGTCAGCCGGGTGGGGCCCGGTGGGGGGTGTGGTGGGGGACGGTGGCCAAGATCCCCCTCACCGGGGGCCGGAGCAACCTCAGCTGTTCCTGAAACGTCCGCATAACGGCCGCGAAAGAACCCCACCCCCCACCGGTGGGCCAAAGTGGGGAACCCCGGTGGGTCCCGGTGAGGAACCCCGGCGTGACGAAACCCGGATCCCGCGTGACGGAACCCGGAACTCGCGTGACGGAACCCGGAACTCGCGTGACGGAACCCGGAACTCGCGTGATTGAGGCCGGAACTCGCGAGTCCCGGCCTCGATCACGCCGGTTACGTCCCTGATCACGCGAGTCCCGGCCTCGATCACGCCGGTTGCGGCCCGGATCACACCTCCGGACTCAGTCCTCCGGGGTGAGAAGGGCGGTGACGCGGGCCGCGAGGCGGGTGCTGTCGACCGGGCTGACCGTCACCCACTCCGCCCCACCCCGGCCCGCGGTCTTCGTCGCGCAGTACGCACCCACGTCGGTGTCGAACCACGTCAAGCCGCCCACCCGCTCCACCCGGCCCGACGCCGACCGGCGGCTGACGCTGAACTGCCCCGCCGCGTACACCGGCCGCGCCTGGATCGCGCGGACCTCCTCGAGCTGCGCCGCGGCCGTCCCCGAGGCGACGTCCGAACCGAGCACCGAAGCGGGCAGGCTGATCCCGTACCCGGGCCCGGCCGCCAGCTCCGGCAGGACGTCGACGATCGCCGTCGCCAGTTCGCCCTCGTGGATCGAGTCCAGGCCGATCGTCTGCTCCGGCTGGGCCGCCAGGACGCCGCGCCGGCCCCGGGCCGCCGTCACCGCGCGGAACGGCGTCGCGGCCGTCATGTCCGCCAGTGCCTCGCACGCGACGAACACGTCCGCGCCGGCCAGCAGCTCCAGGCGCGCGGCCAGCGCCGGCTCCAGCCGGGACCCGTCGTAGAGACCCCGTGAAGCCAGGTTCTCGTAGACGGCCTTCCGCACCTCGGCCCGCTCGGCGTCGGTCACGCCCACGCTGCGGACGCTCAGCGGTTCCGGCGGCCGGTCGTGGCCGAGGTCGGTCCAGAGGATGTCGAACGCCGACGCCGAAACCCGGATCAAGCCCGCCCCAGCGCCGGCGGGGCGGGGAACGTCTCGGCCGGCACGTGCCCGCGCAACGCCGTGTCCCGCGTCCGGAGGACGTCGATCGCCTTTTGCCGCGCGGCCTCCGCTTCGGCGCGGCGGGCTGCCATCTCCCCCGCCAGCCCGGCCAGGACCAGCACGTTCCCGCTGGACGCCGCGTCGCGGATCATCGACGCCGGGTCGTAGGTCACCGGCGGCGGCATGTCGGCCCGGGCCCGCGCGGCCACCTCGGCCTGCGCCCCGACCGCCTGGCCGACCGACGCCGAGACGGCGGCGGAGTGCGCGAGCCACCGCGCGGCCCGGCCCAGCGATGCCCGCGCCGCGTCCCCCGCCTGGCCACGCCAGTGCTCCTCCGAGGACGCGACCAGCGCGGCGACGTCGGCGGTGGACTCCTGCAGCCGTTTCGCCAGCCCGTCCCAGCGCGCGCCCGCCTCGCCCGCGGCGACCGGGTCGTTGCCGCGCTCGACCTCCGCGGCCATCGCCTCGTGGCTGTAGGCCTCGTACCGCGCGGTCGGCACGGGTGGTTCGGGCACGGCGCACCTCCTGGTCAGGGCAGCTTCGGTTCGACCAGCCCGGCCACCGTGCCCGCGCGGCGGCACGCGAGCGGGGTGTCCGAGAAGCCGGTGTTGCTGACGTCGATCTGCACGCTGGCGTCGTCGCCGACCCCGAGCAGCACGGCGCAGGTGCCGTCGGCGGCCTTCTTGTCGGCGACCTTCAGCGCCGGGTGGCTGCCGACCGTCGTCTTCGTGACGTTCTTCTTGGCGACGTCGAGCTCGGCCAGCCCGTCGGTGGCGCTGAGGGTCACCGTGACGCCGAAGGTGCCGGGCACGGTCCAGTCGCACGCCTTCGCCCCGGCGATGTCCTTCAGCTTGCCGAGGACGCTGATCCCGGCGGCCGACCGGTCCTGCGGGCCGAGCAGCGCGCAGGGGTCGAGCGCGGCGAGGCCGGTCCAGGCCACCGGTGGCGGTGCGGTCGTCGTGGACGCCGAGGACGTGACCGGGTGCCCCGCGGCGGCCGGGTGCTGCCCGCAGCCGCCGAGCGGGAAAAGAAGAAGGACGGGCGCGAGCCACCGGACCGTCCGGCGCCGCTCACCCACCCGTGCAGTCAACGCCTTCGGCCGCCTGCTCGTCCGCGTGCCGGTACTTCGCCAGCGCCTCGCCGATGCGCCGCTTGAGCGTCTCCAGCTCCTTGCCGAACGCCGTCAGCTGCTGCACCGCCGAGCCCTGGCCGCCGATGCCGTACTCCGCCATGAACGCGCCGACCTCCCCGGCGTACCCGCCGCCCAGCGGCACGGTCCGGCCGAGCACCTTGGCTTCGCGCACCATCTCGCCGACGACGTCCTGCAGGCGGCCGAGCTTCGCGTAGGCGTCCGTGGCCAGCTCCGGCGCGACCGCGAAGCCGCGCACGTCGTAGGGCAGCCCCTCGCTCATAAGCGGTTACGCCTCTCCGTAGCCGGGCGACCTCGAACCGCAGCATACGACAGAGCAGGGCGTCAGCGGGAGCACCCAGAATCGGGTGAATACCCACCCATTCGGGGTATCGTCGCTGCTTGCGCAGTGTCATCGCGGGGTTCCACCCCCCGGTTCGCCCGGGTTTGACACACTGGGTGGAAGGCTGGTCGCTGCGCGCGGACAGCAGCGAGGGGGCCGTTCGGCCCGGCCGGGCGCACAATGCGCGCGGCCATGCGCCACCAGGAGGTCGAGTGACGTCGAGAATCCAGTCTGCCGCGCCCGGATCGGGCGAGCAGGCATCCGGGCGGCCGCCTTATCCGGCGGAGCCCTCGGGCAACGGCCGGGTCCACGGCCACCCCGCCAGAGTGCCGCTGGACGAACTGCACGACACCGCGCGCCGGATCGCCGCCAACGTGGAACGCGTGCTGGTCGGCAAACCCGACGTCATCCGGATCGCCCTGGTCACCCTGCTCGCCGAAGGCCACCTCCTGGTCGAAGACGTGCCCGGTGTCGGGAAGACGTCGCTGGCCAAGGCCCTCGCCCGGTCGATCGACTGCACGGTCAGCCGCATCCAGTTCACCCCCGACCTGCTGCCGAGCGACGTCACCGGCGTCTCCATATACAACCGCCAGAGCGGCGAGTTCGACTTCCGCCCCGGCCCGGTGTTCGCGAACATCGTGGTGGGCGACGAGATCAACCGCGCGTCGCCGAAGACGCAGTCGGCGCTGCTGGAGTGCATGGAAGAGCACCAGGTCACCGTCGACACCTCGACCTACCGCCTCGAGCAGCCGTTCATGGTCATCGCGACCCAGAACCCGATCGAGATGGAAGGCACCTACGCGCTGCCCGAAGCCCAGCGCGACCGGTTCACCGCGCGCGTCTCCATCGGCTACCCCGACCAGCAGGCCGAGCTGGCCATGGTCGACGAGCACGCCGGCCACAACCCCCTCGAGGACCTGCAGCCGGTGTCCGACGGCGAAACCGTGCACAGGCTGATCGAGACCGTCCGCGGCGTGCACATCGCGCCGGAGGTCCGCCGGTACGCCGTCGACGTCGTCGCGGCCACCCGGGGCGTCCCGGAGATCCGGCTCGGCGCGTCCCCGCGGGCGACGCTGCACCTCGTCCGCGCGGCGCGGGCGCAGGCCGCGCTGTCGGGCCGCGACTACGTCGTGCCGGACGACCTGCACACGGTGGCGGTCCCGGTCCTCGCGCACCGCCTGGTGCTGACCACCGAGGCCCACGCGGCCCGCCGGTCGGCGACCGACGTCGTGCGCGCGGTGCTGCACCGGGTGCCGGTGCCGCAGGGCACCCGGCCCTAGCTGGTGACATCTGGGGCTCCGCCACCCGAGCCCCCGAAAGATCGTTCCGGCGCCGAAGGGAAAGAGAAGAACGGCATGCTGCGTGCCCTGTCCGGCCTGACCACCCGCGGCCGCTGCCTCCTGGCCGCGGGGATCGCCGCCGCGGTGTGCTCGTTCGTGCTCAACGAACGCGACCTGCTGCGGGTCGCGGTGTTCGTGGTGGCGCTGCCGCTGCTGGTCGCCGCGTTCATCTCGGCGACCCGGCTGCGCATCGGCGCCACCCGCGCGCTGCGCCCGCAACGCGTCGCGGTCGGCGGCAACGGCGAGGTCCAGCTGGAGCTGTGGCGCAGCGGACGGCTGCCCGCCGGCGAGATCCTCCTCGAGGACGGCGTCCCGTACGCGCTGGGTTCGCGGCCGCGGTTCGTCGTCGAGCGGCTCCCGCACGACCGGCGCGTCGCCCTCCGCTACCCGCTGCAGCCGGTGCTGCGCGGGATCCAGCAGGTCGGGCCGCTGCGCGCGACGATCACCGACCCGTTCGGGCTGTGCGAGTTCGAGCGCGAGCTGATCGGGCACTCCCGGCTGGTCGTGGTGCCACGGGTGGTCCCGCTGTGGGGCCTGCCGAGCGGCGCGGGCATCGGCGTCGGCGACGACGGCACGGTCCGGCTGCACGCGGGCCAGGGCGAGGCCGACGTGATCGTCCGCCAGTACCGCCAGGGCGACGACCTGCGCAAGGTGCACTGGCGCTCGACGGCCCGCCGCGACGAGATCATGGTCCGCGTCGAAGAACGCCCCTGGCGCGGCGGCACGACGGTGCTGCTGGACCACCGCGCGGCCGCTCACCACGGCAGCGGCCCGGCGGCGAGCCTGGAGTGGGCGGTGTCGTTCGCGGCGTCGGCGGCGCTGCACCTGCGCCGCTCCGGCCACCGCGTCCGCCTGGTCAGCGAGCACGGCGTCACCCTCGCGGACACCCCGGGCGACGGCGGCGACCACTACGACCACGTCGTGCTCGACGCGCTGGCGGCCCTGCAGCCGGCGCACCAGCGCGACATCACGCTGGCCGGCGACCCGGCCGAGGGCCAGGAGCTGATCGCGGTGCTGGGCACGGTGAGCACGGAGGCGGTGCACGAACTGACCCAGTACCGCCCGCGCGGCATCCGGAGCCTGGCGGTCCTGCTGGACACGCCGACGTGGTCGGCGGGCGTGACGGCCCCGGAGCAGCGAGCGGCGGCGACGGAGGATTCGGCGGCGCTGCTGCGCGCGGCGGGCTGGGGCGTGATCGTCGCGGGGCCCGGCTCGCCGATGCCCCAGGTATGGGCCGAGTTGTGCCGCAGCGGCGCCCGCCGCGGGACGCTGATCGGGGGGCCGCGATGAGCACCGCCGCACCGCCGCGGAAGTTCGACCGGCCCGCGCCCCGGCCGGAACGTCCGCTTTCCGCTTGGCGCGGCAGCGTTCTCGCGCCCGTGGCCGCCGGAGTCGCCACCCTCTGCGCGGCCACCTCGGTCACCAGCGTCGTCTCCGGGCTGGCCTGGTTCGGCTACCTCTTCGTCGCCGTCCTGCTCATCGGGGCCTCCGGGCTCGCCCTGCGCTCGCTGCAGGCGCCGACCGTCCTGGTCGGTTTCGGGCAGCTGCTCGTCCTGCTCTTCCTCATCACCGGCGCCTTCACCACGCACGGCATCCTGCAGGTCATCCCCGGCCCGGAAGCGTTTTCCGAGATCGGGACCACGCTGTCGGCCGCCGCGGAGCAGATCCGCGTCGGGCTGCCGCCGGTCGAGGGCAGCCAGCCGATCCTGTGCCTGATCACCATCCTGATCGGGCTGGTCGCGGTCCTCGTCGACACGCTGACCGTCGCCGCCGCGGCGCCCGCCGCCACCGGGCTCGTGCTGCTCTGCGTCTACGCCGTGCCGGCCGCGCTGAGCGAAGACATGCTGCCGTGGTGGACGTTCCTGCTCGGCGGCGCGGCGTTCGCCGGCCTGCTCGCCGTCGACGGCAACCACCGGCACCGGCGCTGGCGCACCCGCGAAGCCCCGGGCCGCAGCGGCAAGCCGGGCGTGCTGTCCGCGCCGGTCGCGGTGGTCGGCACGGCCATCGTGCTCGGCCTGCTGGGCGGCGGGATCACCTGGGTCGGCACCGTCGGGAGCATGCCGTTCGGCGGCAGCGGAAACGGCCCGGGCGCAGGCTCCGGCGGCTTCGGCATCCAGCCGTTCACCGAGCTGCGCGGCATGCTCGACCAAGGCAGCAACCGCGAGCTGTTCAAGGTCCGCGGCCTCGGCACCGACCGCAGGCTGATGCGCGCGATGACGCTCGACACCTACTACCCCAACAAGGGCTGGGGCCTGCACGACGAAGGCCGTTCGCAGCAGGGCGTCCCGGTCGGGCCGCAGCTGCCGCCCGCCCCGGGCGACGACGGCACCGGCACGGCCCGCCGGATCGACGTCGAGCCGACCAGCTGGCGCGACAACTGGCTGCCGGTGTACGGCGCGCCGCGCGTGATCGACGGTGCCGGCACCGGTTACCTCTACGACCAGATCAGCGGCACGGTGTTCACCACCCGCAGCGAAGCGCCACCGTCGTACACCGAATACGCGTCGCTGAAGGAGCCGACGGCCGCCGAGCTGCGCGTGACGCCGCGCGCCGACGACCTGCCGCCGCGCTACACCCAGATCGACCAGGTCGACCAGCGCGTCCGGGCGAAGACCCAGCAGCTCATCGCCGGCGCGTCCAACGACTTCGACCGGGCGTCGGCGATCTGGCGCTACTTCACGGCGCAGCAAGGGTTCGTCTACGACACGAAGACCGCACCGGCGAACGACGCCGACGCACTCGCCGACTTCATCCTCAACGGCAAGCGCGGCTTCTGCGAGCAGTTCGCGTCGGCGATGGCCGTGATGCTGCGAGTGGCGGGCATCCCGTCGCGGGTGGCGATCGGGTTCACGCCGGGCGTGCAGGTCAACGACTACCTGTCGATCAGCACCCAGGACGCGCACGCGTGGGTCGAGGCGTACTTCGGCGACCGGGGCTGGGTGACGTTCGACCCGACGCCGTTGTCCGACGGCCGCGGCATCACCCCGTCGTACCTGCAGGCGGGCCCGCAGAACGGCAACCAGCCGGACGACACCCAGGTGGCCCCGAGCACGGTCCAGTCGAGCGCGGCGCCGACCGGCGTCCCGCGCGACAACGAGCCGAACCTCCCGGCGCAGTCGGCCCAGGAGGCGTCCGGCGGCGACGACTGGCTGTTCGACATCGCGCTGGCCCTGGCGGCGCTGGGCGCGGCCGCGCTGTTCGCCGCGGCCCTGCTGCGGCGGCTGCTTGACCGCGGACGGAAGCCCACGTCGCCGGCCGGGAGTGCGAGCCCGGCGGAAGGTGACCGCAGCGAAGGCTCGCTGCTGGTGCGGGCACCGGCCCCGGTGGCGGCGCCCTCGCGGCCGCAGGCGCTGCTCGGCTGGCTGCCGCTGCTGGCGGTGGGCCTGTGGATCATCGCGCTCGGCCTCCTCGCGGCGACGGTGGCCTGGTGGCTGGGGGTGCTGGTGGTGGTCCTGCTGCTCGCGGTGGCGGGTCCGGCCATGGTCCGCGAGGCCCTCCGCCGCCGGCGCTTGCAGCGCGTCCTCCAGCAACAGGCGGGCGCGGCGGACGCGGCGTGGGCGGAGTTGCGAGCGGAGTGCGCGGACCGGGGCCTGCCGATCCCGAGCAGCGACACGGTCCGCGTGGCGGGCCAGAAGCTGGCGGCCAAGCACCACTTGGACGACGACGGCCGCGAGAGCCTCCGCACGGTGATCGGCGTCCTCGAGAGGTCCTGGTACGGCGGCGACGACACACCCCAGCCGGAACTCCCCCCGGCGTTCGACGGCCTACGGCGAAGCCTCCGCCGCAACGCGCCACTCTCGTGGAAGGGCAAGCTGTTCCCCCGATCCATCTTCCGCAACCACGACTAACCTGCTCCGCTCCCGCCCGCCAGCCGTGCCCGGGAAGTCATCCCACGTGATCCGCCTTCAGCCGAGCGGGGGCCGGGCTCGATCGCGGGAGTTCCGGGCTCGATCACGCGAGTTCCGGCCCTGATCACGCGAGTCCCGGGCTCGATCACGCGAGTTCCGGCCCTGATCACGCGAGTCCTGGGCTCGAACACGCGAGACTCGGGTTGATCATGCGGCCGAGCGGGCGCGGAGGCGGCTCGCGGGGTGGGCTCGTCGCGGAGGGAGCGAGCTCGACCGCCGCCCCCTTGGGGAATGTCGGACCGAAGCCACGAGCCGAACACGGACCCGAAGGCTCGGGGCTTGGCGCGGACCCCAAGGCGTGGGCCGGGCACGGCCGGAGGCGCGGGCCGAAGGCGTGGGCCGGGCACGGCCGGAGGCGCGGGCCGAAGGCGTGGCCAGCTCACCCGGGTGGGGGTCACCCACTGTCACCGCAGCTCACAACGACCCAAGGCCCGATTGAGCAAACAAGAAGATCCGCATCCCGCCGAACGGAGGGACGCGGATCTCGTCGTCTTGCGGCGCTACTGCTCCTCGAAGCGCTGGCGGAAGCGCTCCTCCATCCTCTGGGTGAAGGAACTCCGGCGACCCGATGGCTTCCCACCGCGGGCACCCGATCCACCGCCCTTGCCGTCTCCGTCGGCGCCGTGCCGAATCGATGTGACGGCCATCATGACTCCGAAGAACATCACGAGGAACCCGAGCACGCTGATCAGCGGGATGTCGGCCACCCGGAACTGCGGCACCACCACGCCCAGCACCAGCAGGGCCACGCCCACTACGAACAGGGCGATGCCCTGAATACGCCGTCGGCGAGCGGGGCGACGCAACCGGGTGCCACGCACCGTGGATGCGAACTTGGGGTCCTCGGCATAGAGCTCGCGCTCGATCTGATCGAGCAGCCGCTGCTCATGCTCGGAGAGTGGCATCTTTCCTCCTCCGGCACAGCTGTCGCGGGCGCCGGGCCGCGCAACGTCCTGGACCCAACAGCCAACCCCAGGCGGGGTGGCACTGTCCAGGATACGAGGCCCGCGCCCGCACGACTACCCGATCCCGCATCCAGAAGGGATCGAATTGGGCTAAATCCCGCTCGACGGGCGTTGCGGACCGTCACCGTTGCCGATCGTGACCGTTTTGCCGCCCGACCGCCGTTGTGGGGGAAGGTCACCGAGCCGAAGATCACCCTCCGTTCTCGCGCGGCCCCAGCAACGACGCCGGCCGCACCGCCGCCGAACCGAACTTCGACCGCGCGACGTCCGCCGCCACCTCCGCGTCCCGCCAGCGCGGGGCCGGTGAGTCGAACACCAGCTGCTCCCCCGTCTCTCCCGTGTCCAGCCCCTCGACGCGGACGCCGATCAGCCGCACCGCGCCCGTCGGCGCGTGCTCGGTGAGCAGCGCCACGGCCACCGCGTGGATCTCGCGCGCCACGTCCGTCGCCGAGACCAGCGTGCGGGCGCGGGTGATCGTCCGGAAGTCCGCGAACCGCACCTTGATCGACACCGTCCGGCCCCGCACGCCCCGCTCCCGCAGCGTCGCCCCCACCCTCGAAGACAGCCGCAGCAGCTCGAGCTCGAGGGCAGCGCGCGAATGCAGGTCGACGTCGAACGTGTGCTCCGCGCCGATCGACTTCTCCGGCGAGTCGACCACCACCGACCGCTCGTCCACCCCGTGGGCCAGCCGGTACAGGTGCTCGCCGGCCGCCACCCCCAGCGACTTCTTCAGCCGCTCCGGCGGGAACGCGGCGACGTCGGCGATCGTGGCCAGCCCCAGGCGCCGCAGGTGCTCCTCGGTCCGCGCGCCGACGCCCCACAGCGCCGACACCGGCAGCGGGTGCAGGAACGCCAGGGTCTCCGCCGCCGGCACCACGACCATCCCGTCCGGCTTCGCCATCCCCGACGCCAGTTTCGCGACGAACTTGACCTTCGCCACCCCCACCGAGCAGGTGATCCCGTGCTCGGCCGCGACCCGCGAGCGGATCTCCGCGCCCAGCGACGCCGGTGTGGCGCCCAGCCGCCGCAGCGCCCCGCTGACGTCCAGGAACGCCTCGTCGAGACTCAGCGGCTCGACCAGCGGCGTCAGCTCGCGGAAGATGCCCATCACCCCGCGGGACACCGACGAGTACAGCCCCGACGTCGGCGGGATGTTGATCAGCTGCGGGCACAGCCGTTTCGCCGTCGAGAACGGCATGGCCGAACGCACGCCGAACTTCCGCGCCGGGTAGTTCGCCGCCGCCACGACCGCCCGCGGCCCGCCCCCGGACACCACGACCGGCTTGTCCGCCAGCTCGGGCCGGGTGCGCAGCTCGACCGACACGAAGAACGCGTCCATGTCGACGTGCAGCAGCCCGCACCCGGTGTCGTCCGGCACCGGTTCACCCGGCCGGACGCGGAATCGGCCCATCCCGCCCGGCAACTCGGCATTTCGTCCCACGTCGAGGACGCTACCGGCCACCACCGACAGTTTTGAACGAAGCGCAAAACCGCAGGTCAGACCGGGCGCGCCACCGCGTGCAGCCGGCCGGCGATGTCCCGCAGCACCGGCGTCGCGGACGCCGCCCGCTCGAACGCCGCCAGCTCGTCGTCCCGGACGTCGCCGCCGACCAGGTCGGCGATCACCCGATCACCCTGCAGCAACGTGACTTCCAGCCCCGCCGCCTCCAGGTCGGCCTGCAGCCCGGAGGCGGAAAAACGCCGCAACACCGTCTCGCCGGCGACGACCCCGTCGGCGCTCTCGAGCAGCTGCCGCGCTTCGCCCACCCGGCCCGCCAGCGCGCGGTGGAACGCCGCCGCGTGCCGGTTCGCGACCAGCACCGACACCGCGCCGCCCGGCGCGACCGCCGTAGCCAGCGCCGTCAGCACCGCGGCCGGGTCGTCGACGATCTCCAGCAGCCCGTGGGCCAGCACGAGGTCGGCCGAGCCGGCCTCGACGTGCCGCCCCAGCGCGTCGGAGTCGTCCGCGATCACCGTGATCAGCTCGGAGACGCCCTCCTCCTCGGCCCGCCGCTGCAGCGTGGCCAGGGCGTTCGGGCTCGGCTCGACGACCGTCACCCGGCAGCCCGCCGCCGCGAACGGCACCGCCCAGCCGCCGCTGCCGCCGCCGACGTCGACGACGCGGGGGTGCTCGGCGCCCCGGGCGCGTGCGGCCTCGATCTCGGCCTCGAGCACCCGGCGGACGGCACCCGAACCCCGGGCGGCCACGGTCTCCGTCTTCATGTCGCACAGGGTAGTGCCCGCCCCCGCCGGCCTCCCGAGCTCCTCCCTTCGAGTGAACGGCCCTTGCCCGGCGGCGCCTCGCGCGCGCACCCGTAGGCTGGTGAACGTGCACACGGTCGCCGTACTCAGCCTCAAGGGAGGCGTCGGCAAGACGACGGTCGCTCTCGGTATCGCGTCCGCCGCCTTGCGTAGGGGCACGCGGACGCTGGTGGTCGACCTCGACCCGCAGGGCAACGCCACCACCTCGCTCGACCCGCCCTACACCGACGCCACCCTCGCGGACGTGCTCGAGACCCCCACCCGGGAAACGCTGGAGCGCGCGATCGCCCCGAGCGTCTGGAGCGAGGACGTCGACGTACTCGTCGGTGCCGAAGAGCTGGAGCTGCTCAACGACCCGGACGCCGACAGCGAGCGCCTGGCGAACTTCTCGCGCGCGCTGGACGAGCTGCACCGCACGCCGCTGCGGGAAACCCCGTACGAGCTGGTGATCCTCGACTGCCCGCCGTCGCTGGGCCGCCTGACGAAGTCGGCGCTGGTCGCCGCGGACAGCGCGCTGATCGTGACCGAGCCCACGATGTACGCCGTCGCCGGGGCGTCGCGCGCCCTGGAGGCGATCGAGAAGATCCGCAAGGAGCTCAACCCGGAGCTGCGCCCGATCGGCGTCCTGGTGAACAAGCTGCGCGTGCGCTCCTACGAACACCAGTTCCGGATCGCCGAGCTGCGCGAGAACTTCGGCTCGCTGGTGATGCCGACGGCGATCACCGACCGGCTCGCGGTGCAGCAGGCCCAGGGCGCGTGCAGCCCGATCCACGAGTGGCACTCGCCGGGCGCGCAGGAGATCGCGCTGACGTTCAACATGGTGCTGGCGAAGATCCTGCGCTCGAACCGGGCGGGCCGGCACCGCATCGCCGGCGAGGAGGCCGAAGGCCCGGACTGGCCCGAAGGCCCGGCCCCGGAGACACCCGAGGCACCGGCCGAGGTGTCCGAATCCGCGGGGTGAGCCGTGCCCGAAGGTGACACCGTCTTCCTGGTCGCCCGGCGCTTCGCCAAGGCGATGACCGGGAAGACGTTGCTGCGCGGCGAGTTCCGGGTGCCACAACTGGCCACTGTGGACCTTTCCGGCCGCGAGGTGCTCGGCGTCGGCACGGTCGGCAAGCATCTGTTCACCCGCTTCTCCGGCGACCTGACCCTGCACTCGCACCTGATGATGGACGGGATGTGGGACGTCTACCCGGCCGGCGCGAAGTGGCGGCGACCCGGCCACCACGCGCGGGTGATCTTCACCGCGGCCGACGTCCAGGCGATCGGGTTCCGCGTGCACGACCTGAAACTCGTGGCCACGAGCAAGGAACACGACCTCGTCGCCCACCTCGGCCCGGACCTGCTCGATCCGAAGTGGACGGACGACCACTTGAAGCAGGCGATCGCGAACCTGACCGCCGCGCCGGCGCGCGAACTCGGGCTCGCGCTGCTGGACCAGCGCGTGATGGCGGGCGTCGGCAACCTCTACAAGTGCGAAATCGCCTTCCTGCTCGGGGTGACGCCGTGGACACCGGTGTCCGAAGTGGACGCCGAGCGCACGGTCGCGCTGGCCCGCAAGCTGCTGCTGGCCAACGCCCTCGCCGGGCGGTTCGACCAGAGCACCACCGGCCACCTCGACCGCAACCGCAAGAACTGGGTGTACGAGCGCACCCGCCAGGGCTGCTTCCGCTGCGGCGGCAAGCTCCTGGTCCGCACGCAGGGACACGACGTCCAGCGGCGGCCGACCTGGTTCTGCCCGAAGGACCAGGCAGGCCCGTACCCGCCGCAGTAGGCTGGTGCCCGTGACGACGTTCAAGCTCCCGCTCTACGGGGCCGACACCGAACGCGGCGACCTCGCTCCCTGAGCCGCGCTCTTCTTCCGTCACCTCGTACCCCCTCAAGGGAGCTTTGTCATGCCCGGAATCCTGACCGGGCAGGCGCTGCGCGCGTTCGCGCACGCCCTGCCCAAGGTCGAACTGCACGTCCACCTGGTCGGCTCGGCGAGCCTGCCGACCGTGCTGGAGCTGGCCCGGCGCCGCCCCGCCGCCGGCATCCCCACCGACGAGCGCGAGCTCGCGGAGTTCTTCACCTTCCGCGACTTCGCCCACTTCCTCACCGTCTACCTCGCGGTCACGTCGCTGGTGCGCGACCGCCACGACATCCACACGCTCGTGACCGGCCTGGCGGCGGATCTCGCCGCGCACAACTGCCGCTATGCCGAAGTCACCGTGACGCCGTACAACCACCTGCTCGACGGCATGTCCGGCGACGACCTGCTGACCGGGCTGGAAACCGGCCGGGCCCGCGCCGCCGAACTCGGCGTGGAACTGGCCTGGTGCTTCGACATTCCGGGCGAAAAGGGCAGCCGCGCCGGGCGGGAGACCCTCGTGTTCGCGCTCCGCGAACGCCCCGAAGGCCTGGTGTCGTTCGGGCTCGGCGGCCCCGAACTCGGCGTCGGGCGCGCGCAGTTCGAGCCGTACTTCACGCGGGCGCGGGAAGCCGGGCTGCACAGCGTCCCGCACGCCGGCGAGACGACCGGACCAGCCACCACCTGGTCCGCGCTGCACGACCTAGGCGCCGAGCGGATCGGCCACGGCACCAGCTGCGCGGCCGATCCGGCGCTGATGGAACACCTTGCGGCGCAACGGATCCCGCTCGAAGTGTGCCCGACATCGAACGTCCGGACCGGGCAGGTCCGGTCCGTGGCCGCGCACCCGGTCCGGCGCATGCTCGACCACGGCGTCGTCGTCACGCTCAACACCGACGACCCGCCGATGTTCGGCGCCACGCTCACCGGCGAGTACGTCGCCGTCGCCGAGGCGCTCGGCCTCACCGCGGCCGAACTGGCCCGGCTCGCGGAGAACGCCGTCGACGCCTCCTTCCTCGGCGAGCGGCGGAAAGCCCGTCTGCGGAGTGAGATCGGCGAAATGACGTTGCACGCCACCGCGGACTTCACCTAGCGTGGCAGTACACGAGAAAGGAGGTGGTCCTAAGTTGTATTCCAACAGGACTCGTGAGGTGACTGTCCGCTAGCGGATGGCACGTGGAGGACTTTGAGCAGCGATACAACCGAGCCACCTTCGGCTCATCGCCTGCTTCACGTGGTGCCTGATAGCGAATACCAGGCAGTCACCGTGCCCCCGGGGTTCCCGAGCACCAGTCCGGCTCGGGCTCAGGCGTTTGACGGCGCTTGAGAGCACCCCCGGGGGTCCCTTTACCCATCCGGCCAAAAGTAGGCCGCCCCCTCCGCGCGGGACGTAACTGTTGCTGCGAAAGGTGGTCGGCCGTGGCTGTGGTCGGATGGGTAACGATCGATACAGTTTCGCTCATCTGTGCAGGTAGCGCCACCCGGCGTAGCAAGACGACCGTCCGGCGATCAGCGTTTCGCCGTTCCGTCCCCCGGACGGCTGACGGTCGCTAGCCTGGATGCATGCTCAGGCCCGACTACCCGATCACCACGGCCCGGCTGATCCTGCGCCCGTTCACGTCCGGGGACCTCGACGCGCTGAACTCCTTCCAGTCCCGCGCCGACGTCGCCCGCTACCTCTACTGGGGTCCGCGCAGCCGCGCCGAGTCGGCCGCCGCGCTCGCGAAGCGGGTGCACAGCTCGACATTGACGAAGGAAGGGCAGTTCCTCGCCGTGGCGGTCGAACTGGCCGCGACCGGGCAGCTCATCGGCGACCTGAACCTGGAGTGGCTGAGCAGCGAACACCGCCAGGGCGAGATCGGCTTCGTCTTCCACCCGGACCACCACGGCAAGGGCCTGGCCGCCGAGGCGACCACCGAGCTGCTGCGGCTGGGCTTCGAAGACCTGGGGCTGCACCGCATCATCGGCCGCTGCGACGGCCGGAACACCGCGTCCGCCGCGTTGATGGAACGGCTCGGCATGCGCCGCGAAGCGCACCTCAGGGAAAACGAGATCGTCAAGGGCGAGTGGACCGACGAACTGATCTACGCGATGCTCGAGGACGAGTGGAAGGACCGCGAGTAGTGGCGGCCTTCACTCCCGTGTGACGCTCGGGTCGCGCCCGGCGGGCGATTTGGCAGCATGGGGGCGTGTTCTTCGACAAGATCGTCCGCCCGGCGCTGTACCGGCTGTCCTCCGACGACCCCGAACTGGTGCACGAGCGCACGATCGCCGTCCTCGCCCGGCTCGGCAAGCTCGCTCCCCGCGTTCCCGGTGTTTTCCACGTCGACGACCCGGTGACCGTGCTGGGCCTGCGGTTCCCCAACCGCGTCGGCTTGGCCGCCGGGATGGACAAGAACGGCCGCGCGCTGCCGGCGTGGGCCGCGCTGGGCTTCGGGTTCGTCGAAGTCGGCACCGTGACGCGGCTCGCGCAGCCGGGCAACCCGAAGCCGCGGCTGTTCAGCCTGCCCGCCAGCGACGCGGTGATCAACCGCATGGGCTTCAACAACGAGGGCGCCGAAGCGCTCGCGGCCAAGCTCGCGCGCGACGGGAAACCGGGTGTCCCGCTGGGGATCAGCATCGGCAAGTCGAAGGTGACGCCGCTCAAGGACGCCGTCGAGGACTACCGGTTCTCGCTGCGCGCGCTGCACCCGTACGCGGACTACTTCGCGATCAACGTCAGCTCCCCCAACACGCCGGGGCTGCGGCAGTTGCAGGACCGCACGGCGCTCGCCGAGCTGCTCGGCGAGCTGCGTGCGACGTCGGCCGAGCTGGCCGGCGGCGGATCGCCGGTGCCGGTGCTGGTGAAGGTCGCGCCCGACCTGACCGACGACGCGCTGGCCGAGCTGCTGGAAGTCGCGCTCGAGCACGGTGTCGCCGGGATCATCGCCACGAACACGACGCTGTCGCGCGAGGGCATCGCCCCCGCGGAAAGCAGCCTGGCCGGACAGGCGGGAGGACTGTCCGGCCGGCCGCTGACCACCCGCGCGGCCGAGGTCGTGCGGTTCGTGCACGACCGGACCGGCGGGAGCCTGCCGATCATCGGTGTCGGCGGGATCATGGGCCCGGACGACGCTGTCCGGCTCGTCGACGCCGGTGCGTCGCTCGTGCAGCTCTACACGGGCTTCGCGCTGCACGGTCCGGGTTTGGTGCGGCGCGTCAGCCGGGGTCTCGCGGCCCGGCGGTAGACGCGAAGCGCACGTACCCGCGCCAGGACTCGTAGCGGTCCAGACCAGGTCCCTCGGCCGTCAGGCACCGGACGGCCAGGGGTGCGGTGCCGTCGTCGAGCACGACGCGGTCGAGCACGAACGGCTCCTTCAGAGTGGTGGCGAACCGCTCGAACGCGGCCGGCGACAGGCGCCAGCGCTCGCCGTCGAGGGTGGCGGTGCCCTCGAGGACGCCCGGTTGCGGCGGTTCGGTGTCCAGCAGCACCATCCGGTAGGCGTCGGTGGTCCGGACCGGTCCGGTGAAGCGGGCGCCGAGGACGGTGAGGTCGGCGTTGAGCGGCTGGCCGCGCAGGTGCGCGCCGAACACCACGACGTCCTCCCCCGGCTCCGGGTAGGGCGTCATCGGCTCGTCCGTGCAGACGGTCGCCAGGTCGAGGGCGATCTGGTCTTCGAACGCCCGCGCCAGGAAGGTGACGCCGAACGGACGGCGGTCGCCCGGCAGCACCGGGACGGACACGGCGGCCACGTCGAAGAGGTTCGCGAAGGCCGTGCAGGAGGTCAGGCGGTGGCCCACGCCGGCCGGGTCGGCCAGCGCCTCGGCGATCCCCGGGTGCTCCGGCACGGTCGGCAGGAGGAGGGCATCGAAGCCGTCGAAACCCTGGTCGGGTACGGAGATCGGGGCGAGCACGGCGCCGGCGGCGGTCAGCCGGGCGACGACGGCCTCGAGGGCGAGGCTCGCGGCCTCGCCGAGGGGTAGGTCGGTGGGGTAGGCGATCCGCGGGTGCTCGCCGGCGCCGAGGCGGACGTCGGCGGGCCAGGGACGGTCGCCGCCGGTCATCAGGGTGAGCGCTCGGTGGGCCGCGACCAGGCCGGCCGCGTACACGGAGACGTTGTCGGCGGCGGGCAGGAGGCCTCGCGTCGGCTTCACCGCGGCGATGGCGTTCAGCGCGGCCGGGACGGCGCCGCCGGTGCTCAGGGCCAGGTCGACGACGCCGAGCGCGACGGCGACCGCGGCGCCGTTGCCGCCGGCCTTCGTGCGGTCCCAGGCGCCGGAGATCATGGCGGCGCCGGTCTTGCCGAGCACGACGGCGCCGGCGGCGGTGAGCCGGGTGACGACCGCGGCACTGGTTTCCGGGACGCCGTGGCCGGACGGCTGCCCGGCGACGTCGATCAGGTCCTGGACGGCGATGACGGTGCCGGCCAGCGGCAGGTCTTCACCGGCCTTGACGCGCTCGTCGACGGCTTTGGCGTCGACGAGGACGTCTTCGACGGCGCGGAGGGTGGTCCAGAGTTCGGGACGGCCGGCCTCGGTGAGGCGTTCGAAGGCCGCGATGACGCGCTGGGAGGCGGTGGGCGGGGTGATCGGCACGGGGTCCGGGTCCGGCGGGAGCGTGTTCACGGGGCGTCCTTTCCTCGGCGGTCGAGAAAGTCCACTGTGTACGGTCGGCGCCGTCGAACCTCAGTCCACGGCGGGCCTCCCGGCGAGTGACACCTCGGCATGCATGACAGAAACGTTAGGGCGCGGACGTTTCCGTAGCCATCAGTTTCCGATTACGCGCGGGTTTCGGCCCCGGAAGGTGAACAGGGGGCGACGCCGGGGTGAAACGCACGATCACGCACGCCGGGTGACAAACCCCCGCCTCCCCCATCCGGCGGCCCTCGAACGGCCGAATCCGACATCCGAATGGCCCAGCGAACCCCAAAACCGCGTGATCGAGCCCGGAACTCGCGTGATCGAAGCCGGAACTCGCGTGACTGGGCCCGTGACTCGCGTGATTGAGGCCGTACCGGCTCTGATCACGCGAGTTCCGGCCCGGATCACGCGAGTTACGGGTCTGATCACGCGGGATCCGGGGTGGATCACGGGAGGATGGGTCAGGAGAGTTCGCGGAGGGCCATGGCTAGGCCGGCGAGGCGGTCGGTGGCGTCGGTGAGGGCCTGCTTGGACGTCACCAGGCCGTCGCCGGCGGCGGCGACCGTGTGGCCGGCCGCGGCGACCAAGCCGCGATAGCCCTCGAGGCCGTCTTCGAGCTGCTCGCGGAGCTTGGCCACCGCCGCGTCCAGGGCAGCCTTCTCGCGGGCGGGTGCCGAGTCGCGGCCGCGCTCGATCGCCTGGATGCGACCGGCCAGGCCGCGCAACGCGGCCGCCGCTTCGGTCGCCGTCTGGCGAGCGTCCGCGACCGAGACCTCCGAGACCAGCGGTGTCCCCAGCGACGAGGGCACCGAAAGCTGGCGCAGGAGCTCCGTCAGCGACGCTTCGCACTCGGCGAGACGTTCCATCGGCTCACGGGCCGCCGAGCGGGCGGGCGGCAACGGCGGCGGGCCGGCCGGGGCCGCCGGGATCGGGGTGCGCTTGAGTTCACGCAGCTTCAGGCCGGAGCGGACGCTGAACGTGCCGAAGATGACGGCTCCGGCGAACGCCGTGATCGCCTGCGGCATCATCGCGACGCCGGCCGGGCTGAGCCAGCCCACCGCCGCGGCCACCGTCACGACCGCGCACAGGATCGTCAGGATGATCCACAGCGTCATCGCCTTCGACGTCCGGCGCTTGCGGCGTTCGAGCTTCGCCGCCGGGTGGTTCCAGCGGTCCCACTTGGCGCGGGCCTCGGCGAACGCCGGGACCTGGCCGGCCATCGACGACAGCGACGCCGTCATGTCGGGCCGCCGCACCTGCGGGCGTTGCAACGGGTTGGGGCGCTGCGGTGCGGGCTTCCCGCCGGCCTGATCGGCCGGCGGGAAGTACTTCTGCACCTTCTGGAGCTTCTCCTGGGCGCGCACCGCGTAGTCGGGCAGCTTCTCGATGTGCTTCTCCAGCTTCGCGCTCAGCTCGCTGAAGTCGCGCCGTCTGCCCTGCTGCCCCATGGTGCTCGCCCCCTCCGGAGTCGTCAGGCCGGGTTCTTGCCCTGCTCGGCCTGCACCCGCGCCTGGATTTCCCGCTGGATGTCGGCCGAGCTGCTGGCCGGCTGCTGGGCCGTCTTGCCGCCGTCGGTCACCTGCGCGACCGACTCGCCGCGCATCGACGACCGGATCTGCTCGAGCCGCGAGTGGCCGGCCAGTTGCGTGGTGGAGGCCTGAACCTCCATCATGCGCCCCTGGACCGAGTTCTGGGCGAGTTCCGCCTGGCCCAGCGCCGTGGTGTAGCGCTTCTCGATCTTGTCGCGGACCTCTTCCAGCGACGGCGTGTTGCCCGGCGCGGCCAGCTGGCTCATCTGGTTCAGCGAAGCGGAGACCTGCTCCTGCATCTTCGCCTGCTCCAGCTGCGAGAGCAGCTTGGTGCGCTCGGCGAGCTTCTGCTGCAGCATCTGCGAGTTCCGCTCGACGGCCTGCTTCGCCTGCGCCGCGGCCTGCAGCGACTGGTCGTGCAGCGTCTTCAGGTCCTCGATGTTCTGCTCGGCCGTGACGAGCTGCGTGGCGAAGCTCTCCGCGGCGTTCTCGAACTCGACGGCCTTCTGCTCGTCACCCTTCGAGCGGGCCTCGTCCGCGAGGACGAGCGCCTGCCGGGTCGAGGCCTGCAGCTTCTCGACGTCGCCGAGCTGCCGGTTGAGCTTCATCTCCAGCTGCCGCTGGTTGCCGATCACGGAGGCGGCCTGCTGCGTCAGCGCCTGGTGGTTGCGCTGCGCCTCCTCGATGGCCTGCTGGATCTGTACCTTCGGGTCGGCGTGCTCGTCGATCTTCGACGAGAACGCCGCCATCATGTACTTCCAGAACTTCACGAACGGGTTGGCCATCTCCTCCGCCTGCCTTCTTGCGTCCCACGGGCCTAGGTACTCGGGGTGTGGGGCGTCGCTCCCCTGCAAGTGCAACGCTCCGACCCCGGCGTCGGGTTCCATCGTGTCAGGTCGGCCACGTCCGTTCCAGGCGACCCGGCCGAATTCAGGGATCACCCCGATCACTACCCGTAGACAACGCCGACGGCCCCGGGCGGGTTGCCCGGGGCCGTGCGGTCGTGTGCGCTGGGGCTACGCGGCGATCGTGGAGGCCAGCTTGGGCTGGCCGATCGTCGTCCGCAGCGTCGTGTTCATCCGCGGGGCCGGGGAAACCCGCAGGTCGGCGAGGTCGTTGCCGATCAGCTCGGACATCAGGCGGCCGCCTTCGATGCCGGCGGCCGAAGCCTCCGCGCCCCGCTTCTCCCGGGGCGCGCCCTCCACGATCCGCTCGTCGACCGGTGGGACCTCGACGTTGTCGAGGGCCGATACGTCCGCCGCCACGTTGTGCAGCAGCTCGCCGAGCGGAAGGTCCAGGGCCTGGCAGATGGACGCGAGCAGCTCGCTCGACGCCTCCTTCTGGCCCCGTTCGACCTCCGAGAGGTAGCCGAGGCTGACCCTGGCGGCGCGGGAGATGTCGCGCAGCGTACGACGCTGGTTGGTGCGGGCATGACGGAGCCGATCACCGATCGCCTCACGCAACAGCACGGTCATCACGCGCCTCCCTTCCGAACAAGTACCCCCTACGTTACCCAGAGCGGTGCCCCGGGCGCAGGAGTTGGTGTGCACGTACGCCAAGGGCGAACGCGTGTTTCACCTCAAATGTTCCCCGAGCAGGGCAAACGCGGCCAAGACCGACTCGGTCCTGATCAAATCGCGATCGCCGGACAAGGCCAGCGTACGGACTGTACGTGTTCCCGGCCCGGCCAGCCCGACGTGCACCGTGCCCGGCGCGACGCCGTCCTGCGCCGACGGCCCGGCCACGCCGGTAAGCCCGAGGCCCCAGGTGGCGCCGCACCGGCCGCGCGCGCCCTCGGCCAGCTGGGCGGCCACCTCGGGGTGGACGGCGCCGTGCTCGGCCAGCAGCTCCGAAGAGACGCCGGCCAGGGCCGCCTTCAGCTCGGTCGCGTAGACGACCAGTCCCCCGCGCAGCGCCGCGCTGGCCCCCGGCACCCGCGCGAGGGTCGCGCAGACCAGGCCGGCGGTGAGGGACTCGGCCGCGGCGACCGTCTCGCCCCGCGCGGTCAGGGCGCCGATCAGCGCGGCGGCCTGCTCGTCACCCCGCACCGGAGGTCGCGGATGACCCGGTGCCGGCGCCGGAGGTCCCGAATGAGGCGTTCGCGACGCTTCGGCGGGGGTTCCGGCCACCGTCAGCTCCCGGTGACCCGGCGCCCGGCCGCGCGCAGCCGCACCGCCCGCACCAGGTAGTCGACGCCGGTCACGACGGTCAGCACCAGCGCCAGCCCCATCAGTGCCCACCGCACCGGGTCCGCTCCCACCGGCAGCGGCAGCAGGTACGCCACGATCGCCGCGATCTGGGCCATCGTCTTGGCCTTCCCGCCGCGGCTGGCCGGGATCACGCCGTGCCGGATCACCCAGAACCGCAGCAGCGTCACGCCGATTTCGCGGACCGCGATGACGATCGTGACCCACCACCCGAGCTCGCCCAGCACGCTCAGCCCGACCAGCGCCGCGCCGGTCAGCGCCTTGTCCGCGATCGGGTCGGCGATCTTGCCGAAGTCGGTGATCAGGCCGTACTTGCGGGCCACCCAGCCGTCCAGCTGGTCGGTGGCCGAGGCGATCGCGAACAACCCGGTCGCGAGCGCGCGCCAGGTCGTGTCGTGGCCGTCGCCGACGAACAGCGCGATCACGAACAGCGGCACCAGGACCAGCCGCGACAGCGTCAGCAGGTTCGCGACGTTGAGCGTGGGAACCGGGGTCGGCTCGGGGACCTGGGCGGCGGTGTCGCGCGCGAGGCCCTCGTCGGCGGCGTCGCTGGGGAGCGCACTCACCGGTCGGCGTCCGGTACCGCGCGGACGATCAGGTCCACGCCCGCCGAGTCGACGACCACGCAGCGCAGGAAGTCACCCACCTGCACCTTCTCCGGCGCGTCGAGGATGACGCACTCGCCGTCGACCTCCGGCGCCTGGTGCGCCGCGCGGCCGGTGAGCTCGCCGTCGTCGTCCAGCTCGACCAGGACGTCGACGAGCGTGCCGATCCGGTCCTCGGCGCGCTGCGCGGTCAGCTCCTCGACCAGCGCCGAGATCCGGGTGACGCGCGCGGCGACCTCCTCGGCGGAGAGCTTCCCGTCGAAGGTTTCGGCCTCGGTGCCGTCCTCGTCGGAGTAGCCGAAGACGCCCACGGCGTCGAGGCGCGCGCCGGTGAGGAACCGCTCGAGCTCGCTCAGGTCGTGCTCGGTCTCGCCGGGGAACCCGACGATCACGTTGGTCCGGATACCGGCCTCGGGCGCGTACTCGCGGATCTGCTCGCACAGCGCCAGGAACGAGTCGGTCGAGCCGAACCGGCGCATCCGGCGCAGCACCTGCTCGCTGGAGTGCTGGAAGGACAGGTCGAAGTACTCGGCGACGCCCGGCGTGGTCGCGATGGCCTTGACCAGCTGCGGGCGCGTCTCGGCCGGCTGCAGGTAGGAGACCCGGACGCGCTCGATGCCGTCGATCTCCGCCAGCCGCGGCAGCAGCCGCTCCAGCGCGGTGGCGCCGTCGCGGCCGAAGTCCTTGCCGTACGACGTCGAGTTCTCGCTGACCAGGAACAGCTCCTTGACGCCGTTCTCGGCCAGCCACATCGCTTCGGCGACGACCTCGTCCGGCTGCCGCGAGACGAAGGAGCCGCGGAACGACGGGATCGCGCAGAACGAGCAGCGCCGGTCGCAGCCGGAAGCGATCTTCAGCGCGGCCACCGGCGAGTCGTCCAGGCGCGTGCGCAGCACCCGCGGGCCCCAGCCGTGCTGCGCGTGCCCCGGGACCTCGACCGCCTCGGCGGCGGCGGGCCGCTCGACCGGGCTGATCGGCAGCAGCTTGCGGCGGTCACCCGGCGTGTGCGAGGCGATCTTGCGGCCGGCGACGACGTCGTCGAGCCGGGCCGAGAGGTCGGCGTAGTGGTCGAAGCCCAGCACCGCGTCGGCCTCCGGGAGGCTGTCGGCGAGCTCGTGCCCGTAGCGCTCGGCCATGCAGCCGACGGCGACGACCTTCTTGCCCGTGTCGGACGCGGCGAGCAGCGTGTCGACGGAGTCCTTCTTGGCCGACTCGACGAAGCCGCAGGTGTTGACCACCACGACATCGGACTCTTCGGGATCGGCCGCCAGCTCCCAGCCGCCGGCCGCGAGCCGGCCCGCCAGCTCCTCCGAGTCGACCTCGTTGCGGGCGCAGCCCAGGGTCAGCAGGGAGACGCGTCGGGTGGCGGCTGGGTCCGTGGCAGGGGAAGGCACAACGCTCAGGGTAGCCGCCGGTCCCGGGCGGCCCGACGACGGCGTAGCCCGGTCGTGTCGCCACCCGTGCCAAGGGATGTGGCAGGGTGGACGATCGTGCCGTCCGACTCGCCTAGCCCGACCGTCCGCCGCGCCCGGATCGCCGATGTCCGCAAGATCAAGGCCCTGGTCGACTCGGACGCCGGGCGCGTCCTGCTGGAGAAGGACCTGGTCACGCTGTACGAGGACGTCCAGGAGTTCTGGGTCGCCGAAGTGGGTGACGACGTCGTCGGCGCGGCCGCGCTGCACGTGCTCTGGGAGGACATCGCCGAGCTGCGCACGGTCGTGGTCGACAAGGCCGTCCGCGGCCAGGGCGTCGGGCGGGTGCTGGTCGCCCGGCTGGTCGACGAGGCACGTGAGCTGGGTCTCAAACGGCTGTTCGTGCTGACCTTCGAGACGAGCTTCTTCGCCGGGCACGGGTTCGTGGAGATCGACGGCACCCCGGTGTCGCACGAGGTCTACGAAGAGATGCGGCGGTCGCACGACACGGGTGTCGCGGAATTCCTCGACCTTCCTTACGTCAAGCCGAACACCTTGGGGAATTCCCGCATGTTGCTCGAACTGTGAGTGAAAACCTCCTTTCGGGCGGTGACGTGCGCCACTGCGCTGCCGGAAGCTGATCGGGCACCAGTCCACCGATCGGCAAGGAAAACCGATGCGCACGACACTGCGGAACCTGGGGGCCACCGTGACGGTGGCCGTTTCTGTCGGCGCGGGCGCCCTGCTGGGCACCGGCACCGCGGCCGCCGTCGACATCCCGGCGGTCACCGACCAGTACCTCTTCTCGACGTCGTTGTCCGGCTTCGAAACGATCCGGAACTCCGCGCCCTACTCCGGCCAGCTCGACTGGTCGTCCGACGGCTGCTCGTGGTCGCCGGACACCCCGTTCGGCTGGCAGTTCCTGCCGGGCTGCCACCGGCACGACTTCGGCTACCGCAACTACAAGAAGCAGGGCCGGTTCACCGCGGCGAACCGGCTGAAGATCGACGACAACCTGTACACCGACCTGAAGAGCGTCTGCGGGTCGAACATCGCCTGCAAGGGCGCGGCCTGGACGTACTACCAGGCGGTCCGCAAGTTCGGCGGCTGATCAGCTGATCCGGACGGTCGCTTCCCCGCCGTCCTCGCTCACCGAGACCAGCTCGATCCGGCTGGCGGCGAACGACGTCGCCTGCGGGCCGGTGCGCGGGCCGCTGTGGAGCTCGGCCGTGGTGCTCTCGCCGCGGCCGGGCTCCTTCAGCAGGAACGCGAGTGTCGCCTCCCCCTGCCAGAAGCACTGCATCCCGGGCCGGCAGCGAGAGTCGGCGACAACCCGGGTGAACCGCACGGTGAGGTCCTTCCCCTGCACGGCGGCCTCCTGCCCGAGCCGCAGGGTGACGTCCTGCCCGGCGGGGGCACTGACGGTGCTCGGGGACAGCGGCGAGGCAGGCCCGCCAACGGCAGGCTGCCCGGCGGCGACCGAGCTCCCGGCGCCCACCGTGACGACGGCGAAGGCGAACAGTCCGGCTACGAATCGCTGTAGGTCCACGTGCAGTGGACGGAACGAACCGGGCCGGGGTTGCACGCGCTACTCGTCGTCGTTCGCGGCGTCGGTGTCCACCGGGCCGCCGCCGCGGATCATGAACAGGACGCCCTCCAGTTCCTCCGGCTTGATCAGCACGTCGCGGGCCTTCGAGCCCTCCGACGGGCCCACCACGCCGCGGCTCTCCAGCAGGTCCATCAGGCGCCCCGCCTTGGCGAAGCCGACCCGCAGCTTGCGCTGCAGCATCGACGTCGACCCGAACTGGGACGTCACGATCAGCTCGGCAGCCTGCAGCAGGACGTCGAGGTCGTCGCCGATGTCCGGGTCGATCTCCTTCTTCTCGCCCGCCTTCGCCGCCGTGACGCCGTCCTGGTAGTCCGGCTGCGCCTGCTCCTTGGCGTAGTTGACGACCGAGGCGATCTCCTCGTCGCCGACGAACGCGCCCTGGATGCGGACCGGCTTGCCCGCCCCCATCGGCAGGTAGAGCGCGTCGCCCATGCCGATCAGCTTCTCCGCGCCCGGCTGGTCCAGGATGACCCGCGAGTCCGTCAGCGACGACGTCGCGAACGCCAGCCGCGAGGGCACGTTGGTCTTGATCAGGCCGGTCACCACGTCGACCGACGGCCGCTGCGTGGCCAGGACCAGGTGGATCCCCGCGGCACGCGCCTTCTGGGTGATGCGGACGATCGCGTCCTCGACGTCGCGCGGGGCGGTCATCATCAGGTCGGCGAGCTCGTCGACGATCGCCATGATGTACGGGTACGGCCGGTACTCGCGCTCGGACCCCGGCGGCGCGGTGATCTCGCCCGAGCGCACCTTCTTGTTGTAGTCGTCGATGTGCCGGACCTTGTTGACCTGCATGTCCTGGTAGCGCTGCTCCATCTCCTCCACCAGCCAGGCCAGCGCGGCGGCGGCCTTCTTCGGCTGGGTGATGATGGGCGTGATCAGGTGCGGGATGCCCTCGTAGGGCGTCAGCTCGACCATCTTCGGGTCGATCAGGATCATCCGGCACTCGTCCGGCGTCGAGCGCGCGAGCAGCGACACCAGCATCGAGTTGACGAAGCTCGACTTACCGGACCCGGTCGACCCCGCGACCAGCAGGTGCGGCATCTTCGTCAGGTTCGCGGTGACGAAGTGGCCCTCGATGTCCTTCCCGAGGCCGATCACCATCGGGTGGTTGTCCTTGACCGTGGACGGCGCCCGCAGGACGTCGCCGAGGCGGACCATCTCGCGGTCGGAGTTCGGCACCTCGATGCCGACCGCCGACTTGCCGGGGATCGGCGCCAGCAGGCGGACGTTGTCGGTGGCCACCGCGTAGGCGATGTTCTTGGTCAGCGCGGTGATCTTCTCGACCTTCACGCCCGGGCCGAGTTCGACCTCGTAGCGGGTGACCGTCGGACCCCGGGTGAAGCCGGTGACCTGCGCGTCGACGTTGAACTGCTCCAGCACGCCGGTGATCGCCTCGATCATGGCGTCGTTGGCCTTGCTCCGGGACTTCGGCGCGTCGCCGAGCTTCAGCAGGTCGGGCGGCGGGAGCTGGTAGTCGCCTTCGACCGTGCGGGTGACCGCGAGCGGCGGTTCCGGGGCCTTCTTCGGCTTCTTCTCGACGACCTCGGGCACCGGCTTGGGCTTGGGCGGCTTGATCGGCGTCGGCGCCTCGGCCAGCATCGCGTCGATGTCCAGCTGCTCGGGTTCGGCGTCGCTGGCCTGGCGGCGCCGGGACGGCTTGCGCAGCCGCGCGGCCTTCGGGTCGGCGTCGGCGACCTTCTCCTCGTCGGTCGCGAAGCCCGAGCGCTGCGCCTCGGCCTCGGCGATCTCCTCCTCGTCGAGGCCCCAGTTGCGCAGCCGCTGCGGGATCTGGCGGACCGGCGTGCCGGTGAACACGAGCACGCCGAAGAACAGCGCGAGGATCAGCAGCGGCACGGCGACCCAGGTGGTGACGCCCATGGTGAGCAGGCCGCCGGAGAAGGCGCCGACGATGCCGCCGGCGTACATCCGGCCGTCGTTGGTCTCCGGCAGCGCGGTGAAGATGTGCAGCATCCCGAGCACGGACAGGACGACCATGATCGTGCCGACGACCATCCGCGGCCGCGTCTCCGGGTGCGGCTCGGACCGCATCAGCGCGACGGCGACCACGACCAGCACCAGCGGCAGCGTGACGGCCCCGGCGCCGAGGACGGTCCGGGTGGCGATCTCCACCCCGGCCCCGATCGGCCCGGCCGCCCGCCACCAGACGCCGACGGCCGCGACGATGGCCAGCGCGATCAGGCCCAGCGCGAGCCCGTCGCGGCGGTGCTCGGCCTCGAGCTCGCGGGTGCGGCCGACCGTCCTGGCCAGCGTGCCGAGGCCCTTGGCCAGCAGATTCCAGGTGCCGCGGACGCCCTTCCCGAAGATCCCGGGCGTCTTGCGGCGGGCGCGTGGCGCGGGTTTGCGAGCGGCCGGACGTGACTTCGCGGGTGTACGCGGCTTGCGCGCCGCTGCCCCCTTCGCGCCGCTTCCCGTGCTTCTCTTCCTCGTCGCCGACCCAGCCATACCGGTAACGGTAACCGGCCGTGGCGGTTCGTCCCACGCGCCACTCTCGGCCCAGGGTGAACTTCTGCCTCACACCGCGGGTTGAGCGGCCATCCGGGTGAACCGCGGCCGCCGGTCCCAAGCGCCCCAATGTGGCGTTCGGTGCGTC
>NZ_JBSGJD010000092.1:0-32056 GCF_053605405.1 Amycolatopsis sp. NPDC003861 | reverse complement strand
CGGGGCCGCCGGGCGGGGTGCGCGGGCCGGGCGCTCGTCCCGCGGGGCCGGCCGGGGCCGGTTGACCCAGGAGTCGAACAGCAGGATCAGGCCGGCGAACACCGCGAAGCCGATGCCCAGCGCGATGTGGACGAGCGCGCCGAGGATGCCGGCGACGAGCAGCACCGGCAGCACCGCCATCAGGCAGAACGGGTCGATGCGGCCGAATTTCGGGCGCGACGGCCCTTCTCGGGGACTCACCGTGCGGTCTCCGGGTTCCTGCGCGCCATTCCAGCAGTATGCAACGGCGGAGCCCGGCGCTGCCACCTGGCCGGGTCGCCGGGCCGAGCATGATCACTCGCGGTGATCGGGTCGACCGTCGCCGTGGTGGACAGAAACGGACAGGATCCGGGCGCATCCGGAGAGAGACCGTCCCTTCCGTGGTGCAATGGCGCCCGGCCGGAAGGGGTACAGGTCATGAATTTCCCGCAGCGGATCGGCGCGACGCTCCTGGCCCTGGTGACGGCGTGCGGCACGCTCGCCGGCGCCGCCCCGGCCACGGCGAGCCCGGCACCGCCCTCGCTCGAGTTCGCCAATCCGGACAGCCAGTCGCTGTTCGGCACCGCCTACGCCGCCGCACTGCAGAACCTGTTGCGCACCAACACGATCGGGTACGACACCCGGTACGACCGGAGCGGCCTGCTGGACCCGGCGACCGGCATCGTCCGCGCGGGCGGCGGCTACGACCAGCCGTGGACGCGCGACGCGTCGATCAACAGCTGGAACGCCACCAGCCTGCTCGACCCGGCGCTGGCGGAGAACACCCTGTGGGCGGTGGTCGACAAGGACACCGGCGGCGCCCTGCGCGTGCAGCAGGACGACCAGCAGTGGGACCAGGTGGTCTGGGTCACCGCCGCCTGGCACCACTACCTCGTCACCGGCGACCGGACGTTCCTCGGCAACGCCTACCGGACCGCGGCGACCACCCTGACGATCCGCGAACACGCCACGACGGCCGGGTTCAACCCGGCCTACGGCCTGTTCACCGGCGCGTCCTTCTTCAACGACGGCATCGCCGGCTACCCCGCGCCGCCCGCCGACGCGACCGAGTCGGTCAGCACCGGGAGCATGCCGTGGCCCGGCGTCGCGACCGGGATGTACCTGAGCACGAACGAGCTCTACTACGCCGCCTACGTCAACGCCGCGAACATGGCCGGGAAGCTGGGCCGTCCGGCGGCGGAGGTGGCCGCCCACCGGAGCAAGGCCGCCGCGCTGCGGGCGGCGATCAACCGGAACTTCTGGAACCCCGCCACCGGGCTGTACGACTACCAGCTGCTCGCCGACGGCTCCCGCGGCGCCTTCCAGGAAGGCACCGGGTTGGCGTTCGCGCTGATCTTCGGCATCGCGAACCCGGCGCAGGCGCGGTCGATCCTCGCCCGGGCCCGGGAGCTGCCGTGGGGCATGCCCGACACCTTCCCGCACTGGGCGCGCTACAGCGACGCGCAGCCCGGCCGGCACAACGCGATCGTCTGGCCGCTCGTGCTGGGCCTGTGGGCGAAAGCCCTGGCCGGGCAGGGCGAGCAGAACGCCTTCGCGGCGGAGACCGCGCGGCTGGCCAAGCTGGCCGGCGGCAACAGCGGCTTCTGGGAGATCCACAACGGCACCACCGGGGTCGTCGACGGCGGCTGGCAGCGGCTGGGCGACACGGTGAAGTTCCACTGGGGGTCCGAACCGGACCAGACGTGGTCGGCCACGGCGTTCCTCGACATGATCCACACCGGCCTGTTCGGGCTGACGTTCACCGACCGCGGCCTGTCCTTCGCGCCGCACCTCCCGGCGGGCTGGGGTGAGGTCACCCTGCGGAACCTGCGCTACCGCGGCGCGAACCTCACCGTCGCCCTGCGCGGCGCGGGCAGCACGATCGCCTCCTTCGCCGTAGACGGCCGGGCCGCCCCGGCCGCAATCCCGGACACGCTCACCGGCGACCACACGATCACCATCACCCTGACCGGGGCGCCCGCCGGCGACCGGGACGGCGACGGCGTGCCCGACGACCGCGATCGCTGCGCCGACACCGCGGGCACCGCCGCCCTGACCGGCTGCCCCGACCCGGCGCACCTCGAAGCCGAAGACGCCCGCAACACCGGCGGCGTGAAGACGAACGTCAACCACACCGGCTACTCGGGCCGCGCGTTCCTCGACGGCCTCTGGGCGCAGGGCGCGTCGACGTCGTTCACCGTGCACCGCGCCACGACGGCACCGGAACGCGCCGCGTTCACCGTGCGATACGCCAACGCCAACAACGACACCCGGACGATGACGCTGTCGGTGGACGGGCAGCCGGTCCGGCAGGTCGGCTTCCCGAAGGTGTCCGACAGCTGGGACGCCTGGGGCACCACGACCTTCGCCGACGTCCCGCTCAGCGGCCGGGACCCGGTGGTGACCCTGTCCTACGCCCCGGGCGACACCGGCGCGATCAACCTGGACTGGCTCGAACTCCGCCGTTAGCGGACCGCGTACACCATCCCGATGTCGGCGGCCTCCTGCACAGGGTCCTGCACGGCCTCGACGGTGAACCCGCGCGCGGCGAAGACGTCGCGGACGGTGTCGCGGTGCCGGCGCCACCCTTCGACCTCGACGACGGCCTGCCGGACCAGCGGCCAGTGCCGGTCCTCCAGGCCGCGCAGGACGTCGAGCTCGGCGCCCTCGACGTCGACCTTCAGCAGGTCGACGCGCTCGATGCCCAGCTCGTCGAGCACCGCCGAGAGCGGCCGGACGCGCACGCGGTGGGTTTCGAGTTCCCGCATCACCCGCAGCTTGCGCCCGACGATCCCCCGCAGGATCGGCGCCGGCACGCGGCGCAGCCCGGCGCCCAGCCCGCCGCGCCGGATCATCTCGACGACGCTGGCGGTGACCCGCTTCCGCTCGTCCTCGACGTTCGCGGCGTCGCGCCACGACGAGGAGAAGATGGTCGCCGCCGGGAAGTAGCTGAAGTCGAGCTCGTCCTCGGCGGCGGCCAGCCCGTAAGGCAGCGCTTTCAGCCGGCCGCCGAAGAAGTCACGGCCGTTGCGCTCCAGCGTCGCGTGCAGGGGCGGGAGCGGCTCGAAGGCGAAGATCCGCACGTCGCCGTCCAGCCGTTCGTAGACGGCGGCGGAGAAGACGCCGATGTTGGCGCCGACGTCGAGGACGGTCGCACCGGGGGCGAGCCCGACACCGTGGGCGAAGTAGGCGCCGACCTCCTCGCGCAGGAAGGACACCTCCCACGGGTTGATGCTGTGGAGGTCGATCGTGTCCATGGTCACGCGCAGAGGCTTATCAGCCACGGGCGGTGCGCGGCACCCCCGTTCGGCGGCTCCGCGCCTCGGCCCGGCCCCGGGCGGCGTACCACTGCAGCGCGATGATCAGCGCGAGCCCGAGTTCGACGACGTCCCCGCCGTAGTACATGAGCTCGGCGCCGGCCTGCCGGTCCGCGACGGCGAGCACCACACCCGGCGGCGGGGAGACGTACAGGGTCTTGGCCAGCACGGCGTGCGCGGCGGCGGCGCCGATCAGGGCGCCCGCGCGGACGCCGAGCCCGGCCCGGTCGCGGAACGGGTCGAGCCGGCACACCGCGGTGGTGAACAGCAGGCCGGTCAGGAAGACGTGGAGGTGCAGCCAGGGGCTGTCCCCGAGCGCGGCGAACAGGCCGGTCCGGTAGAGCAGCCAGAGGCTCCCCGCTTCCAGGACGGCCGCGACCGGCGGGAAGACCAGCACGCCGGCCATCGTCAGGACCCGCTTCAGGCGTCGGCGGGCGGCGGCCGGGACCGCGCGCAGCAGCAGGGTGACCGGCCGGGCGAGCACGATCAGGACCGGCGCCACCATGCCGAGCAGGACGTGCTGCAGCATGTGCCCGGTGAACGTGGGCCCGCCGGGCGCGAGCGCGACGGCAGCCCCGGCCCCGAAGACGACGTCCCGGATCGGCGGCCACCGGTCACCGCGCTTGCGAAGCTGCCACGCGCCGGCTTCGTAGGCCGCGAAGGCGAGCAGCGCCGGCAGGTGGTGGAGAACGCTCACGCGGTCGCCCGCGCGCGGCGCAGAAGGACGGCGCCGACGGCGATCAGCAGCACGGCGACGACGTTCCACGTCCAGTCGTAGGGGGTGAGGTCGACGGCGTAGCGGATCTGGTGCGAGCCGAGGAGTTTGTGCTGGACGGTGCCGTCGTAGAGCTGGAAGGCGCCGGCCCCGGCGAGAACGCCACCGGCGAGGGCGCGGCCGGAGAGCCGGTCCCCGCGCCGGAGGTCGGCGACGAGGACGAGGCCGAAAACGACGGCGAAGAAGCCGAAGGCGTGGAAGAGGCCGTCGGAGACGAGCCCGGCCTCGCTGGTCGAGCGATCGTAGAAGTGGTGCCAGTGCAGCAACTGGTGGAAGACGGTTTCGTCGACGAAGGCGGCCACGCCGATCCCGGTCAGGATTCCGGCCCACGCGGAGCGTCTGGTTTCCGGCATGGTGGCGGGCTACCCGCCCGGGGCCGGGACACGCGTGCCCGTTCGCCGACGAGACGGGGGCGGGAAACGCCAGGATTGGCCAGGTAGACCGGGCCGGGCTCGGCTGGGTAGGCCGAGCCGGGCGGGCTCAGCCGGGCCGGGCGGGCCGTGCCGAGCCGGGCGGGCCGAGCCGAGCGGGCTGGGCCGGGCCGGGCCGGGCCAAGCCGAACCCAGCCGAGCCGGGCTGAGCCGGCCAAGCCAAGCCGGGCGGGCCGAGCGGGCCAAGCCCAGCCCAGCCGAGCCGGGCCGGGCCGGACCAAGCCGGGCCGGGCCGGGCCGGGCCCAGCCAAACCGAGCCAAGCCGAGCCGGGCCAAGCCGAGCCGGGCCAAGCCGAGCCGGGCCAAGCCGAGCCGGGCCGAGCCGGACCCAGCCGAGCCGGGCCAAACGAAGCCGGGCCGAGCCGGGGCGAGCCGAGCCGGGGCAAACCGAGCCGAGCCGATCCGCGAGTGAGCCACCGCCCGCCCCGGCCTAACCACTCACGCCTGCCGCCGCTCCCCCTCCACGTGCAACGCCGCCTGCTCCGGCCCCGCCGCCGTCGCCCGGCCGGCCTCGACGCCCACCTGGTCCGCTTCCGTGTCCACCGGCGGGCCGTCGCCCTCCACGGCCTCCAGCTGGACCGGCTCCTCCGGCGTCGCCCCCGTGTCCGGGTCCGGGTCCGCCTCCACGTCCGTGCGTGCTCCGGTGCCGGCCGGTGGGACCTCCGTCGCCGGGTCCGGGCGTTCCTCCGCGAGCCGGTCGCCCAGGCCGCGGGGGTGGGCCTGCTCCCACGGCGTCATCCCGTACTTCGTCACGCCCGACCAGTGTTCCGGGGGATCCATCCCCTCTTCCAGGGGATCGGCGCGGATGCGGTCTTCGTCGAGGTCCTCGGCGCTGTTCAGCGCCGCCGGGTCCGTCTCGACGGCGTCCGGTTCGCCGGTGTCCTGCGGCGGGTCGTAGCTCTGGTCGGGTTCGGTCATGGTCCCCGGCTTCCCGCTGGCGCGACGGCGAAACCCTCGCCGCCGGTGTACGCGCCCGAGGCCGTCGCCGACACCATCGTGTTCGCCTCGACGCACCCGCGTCGCGAGATCCCCGTCGGCGGTGCGACGGTCGGCTTCTTCCTCGGCCAGCGGCTCACCCCCGGGCTGACCGACGCGCTGCTTTCGCTGCGCCGGGTCGGCTCCCGCAGTTTCCGCACCACCTTGCCGGACAACGGAACCGACAACGTCGACTCCAGTGTGGACGAACCGGGGCAGGTCCACGGCAGCCACCCCGCCAAGGTGGTCCGGCGCCGCGCGGTCACCCGGCTGCTCGGTACGCTGCCCCGGCCGGGCGACCTGCTCACCGCGGCGGTCTCGCGCCGCCACGGTTGACCGGCGCGGGGCGGGGTAGCCGCGGCGGTATGGATCCCACGCGCGATGGTCACGCCCGGCCCGCTTGGGCGCACCGAGTCCTGCGGAAAGCCGAAGACGCCGAGGCGCTCGACGGCCCGGCGACCGGACTCCAGCGGCTGCTCAACGGCGAAAGCGGCGTGACGCGCCAGTTGCGCGGCCACGCCCTGGGGCACCCGCTGCACCCGCTGGTGGTGACGGTCCCGATCGGCGCCTGGCTGTGCTCGGCGGTGTTCGACCTGCTCCCGGACGGCCGCGACGCCGCCCGCCGCCTGATCGCGACCGGCCTGCTGACCGTCCCGGCGGCGGTCGTGCTCGGCCTGGCCGACTACACCGGCCTGGACGTGCGGCAACGCCGGGTCGGGCTGATCCACGCGGCCGCCAACGCGACGGCGGCGGCGCTGTTCGGCGCGTCCTACCTGGCCCGCCGACGCGGCCGCGGCGGACGGCTCCTCAGCCTCCTGGGCCTGGCGGCGACGGGCACGGGCGGCGCGCTCGGCGGGCACCTCGCCTACGCCCAGGGTGCCGGGGTGTTCCGCTGGCAGCCCCTCGACGACCTGGCGCCGGCCGAACTCGCGGGCGAGGACCCGGCGAAGCCGCGCAACCCGGCGTGAGGCTTGATCACCGGCAACCCGGGTAACCGCCGGCCATGACCGAATCCGAGAACCGCCCCCTGACCCCCGACGTGCCGGCCCCGCCCGGCACTCCCGAACTGGACCTCGACGTCGAAATCCCCGAAGCCGACCGGAAGCAGCCCGGCTCTCAGGACGTCGACGAGGACGCCGGCGAGGTCGAACCGCCCAGCTGACCCGCCGGCCAGGGCCGTGCCGCGGTCATCAGGCCGATCATGCCCGCGACCAGGCGCATCTGGTCCACCGTCCGGATGTCGGCCTCCACGAGCCGCGGCGAACACACCAGGACCGCCAGCGCCTGGGCCCGGGACAACGCCACGTTCAGCCGGTTCCGCGACAGCAGGAAGTCCAGCCCGCGCGGCAGGTCGACCGCCGACGACGACGTCATCGTCGCGATCACCACCGGGGCCTCCTGGCCCTGGAACCGGTCCACCGTGCCCACCCGGACCCCGGGGAACCCGGCGTCCTCCAGCGCCCGGCTCACCGTGCGCGCCTGCAGGTTGTAGGGCGCGACGACCAGGATGTCGTGGTCGCCCAGCGGCCGCGCCGGGCCGTGGTCGGTCCACATGCGACCGTGCACTTCGGACACCAGCCGGACGACTTCGGCGGCTTCCTCCACCGAACGGGTCGTGTTGCCGAGGTGGTCCACTTCGCTCAGGTACAGCCCGGCGGCGACGCCGTCCAGGGCGCGGTCCGCGGCCGACGGGTGGGCGTGCAGCCGCCCGGCGTAGGACAGGTTCGACACCGGTTCGCACACGGCCGGGTGCATGCGGCGGGTCTCGTCGAGGAAGTACCCCAGCGCCGCCGGCATGATGTCGGCCTCGCCGATCAGGTGGCCCAGCGCGGAGGCTTCGGCGCCCGCCGGGTGCGTGCCCTGCACCACCTGGGGCAGCTGCTGCGGGTCGCCCAGCAGCAGGACGTTGCGGGCGCACATCGACACCGCGAGCGCATCGGCCAGGGCGAACTGGCCGGCCTCGTCGATGATCAGCAGGTCGAAGGGTTCTTCGCGGACCGCCGCGTTGGCGAACGTCCATGCCGTGCCGCCGACCAGGTGCCCGGTGTCGTGCTCCTCGCGCCACTTCACCAGCGCGGGGTTGCTCTTCGGCTGGTCCCAGGGCGCGGCGGGGTCCGGCGTCTTCTTCGCGCGCTTGGCGCACGGCAGCTCCGGCGCGCTCTTCTTGGCCGCGCTCAGCACGTTTTCCACGGCCTTGTGGCTGGTCGAGGTGACCGCGACCGTCCGCCCGGCCCGCACCAGCCGGGCGATCAGCCGACCGGCGAGATAGGTCTTACCGGCCCCTGGCGGCCCCTGGACGGCCAGCGCCGACCCGTCGAGCGCGTCGACCGCCTCGATCACCGTGGCCACCAGGTCCTCGCCCGGCGACGGCAGCGCCGCCCCGCCCCGCAGCCGCGGCGGGGTCCGCCGGAGCAGGTCGACGCCGGGGTGCCGCGGCAGTTCCGGGAGCGTGTCGACGACCAGGCGCGCGAGGTCGGCAACGGCCTCGTCCTTGGGTGAGGGCCGCACCGGGCTGCCCGGCAGCACCGCGCTCGGCCGGTCGTTCGTGGTCGCGTCCGGCGGGCAGCTCTCCTCCAGGGTGAGCTCCACGGCCGACGCGGCGACGACCTTGGCGTCACGGGCGGTGTCGCCGTAGCGCAGCCGCACGTCGTCGCCGGGCGCGAACGGGTGCGGCCGGTCCGGGTCGCAGGCCAGCTGCAACGTCCGCTTCGCGGTGCGCGCCCGCCCGGCCGGGGGCACCCACTCCCCCGCCTCCAGCGCGACCGGCACCGCGCAGGCGGTGTCCACCTCGAGGTCGCCGAGCGGGGCGGCGAGCTGGCGGAAGTACTCCCACCAGGCCGGGTTCGTCTCGCGGCGGTGGTAGCCGACCGACGCCGCCAGCAGCGCGCGGGCCCGCTCGTCGGCGGTGAAGCGGGCCGGGTCGTCCGGCAGCCCGTCGAGCAACGGGTCGACCAGCGCAGCCAGCTGCGCGGCCCGTTCGGCCCGCCGCTCGGCGGCGACGTCCTCCTCGGCCGCCCGCAGCAGCGCGTCTTCGGCGGATTCCTCCGCCGGCTCCGGGACGTCGATGCCCGCGTCGGCGCGGACGCGGTGCAGGAACTCGAACAGCCGCTGCGCGGAAACGCAGTCGTCCTCGGTGTTCTCGCCGATGCGGCGCAGGACCTCGTCGGAGCGTTCCGGCTCGCCGGACTGCGCGAGCGCCAGGTACTCCTCGTACGCCTCGACGTCGGACACGGCGGTCTTCGCGCGGGCGCCGGGCTGGTAGAGCGGCTCGAGGTGGCGGATCGAGTACGACCGCTGCGACACGCGCAGCGCCTTGCGCACGACCGCGTGCAGGTCCACGACCGCGCCGCTGCGCAGCAGGTGGTCGACGGTTTCCTCGCGGGTGCCGTGCACCGCCGCGAGCCGCTTGATCGCGGTGACCTCGTACGGCGCGTAGTGGTAGACGTGCGAGCCCGGGTGCTCGGCGACGCGCGCGGCGGCGAAGTCGACGAACTCCTCGAACGCCCGCCGCTCCTGGGCACGGCTGTGCGCCCAGAACGGCGTGAACTGCCGGTCGCCGAAAGCGCCGAAGAGGTATTCCAGCCCTTCGCCGGCGAGGGCGTGCGGGTCGCCGGCCAGGTCGACGAAGACGTCGCCCGGCGCCGCGGCGGGCAGGGCGGCCAGCTCTTCGGGGTCGACGATCTCGTAGGCGACCTCGCCGGTGGTGTCCTGCCGGACCTGCAGCGCGGCCTGGGCGCGCAGGGTCGCGAACGCCGTCGCGGACAGGTCCCGCGGCCGGTCGTCCGGGCCGGCGGCGGCGAGCGCGTCGATCGAGCCGAGCCCGGCGGCGACCAGCTTGCGGCGCTGGTCGCCGCGCATCCCGGCGACCAGCGAAAGGTCCCGGTCGGCTTCCCGCGCGGACGTGCAGTGCTGGGCGAACCCGCACCCGGCGCAGGCCGGGCGTTCGTCGGCCCACAGCGGCACCGGCAGCCGCGGCGGCCGGCCCGCCAGCCGGGTCCGCAGCCGGTCGACCAGGGGCCGGAAGTCCTCGACGCGCAGGGTCCGGGTGCCGCCGCCGGTCAGCCGCAGGTGCAGGTGCGGCCCGGCCGGCCAGCCGGCGCGGCGCAGCGCGTCGGCGCACGCCGTCAGCCGGACGACCGCGGCGGGTGTCGCCTGCCGGACCGGCTGCGCGTCGTGGACTTCGTAGCGGCCGTCGCCGTCGCGGACCAGGAAGTCGGCCTGCGCCGAGAATGCGCCGTCGGCGAAGACGGCCCGGTGGATCACCGGGACCCCGGACCGCAGCGCCTCCTCCGTCGCCTTCGCGGCGAGCGCGGTGTCCTGGACGTCGATCTCGGCGACCTCGTGTCCGGCGGCGCGGAACGCGGCGAGCATCGCCGGGGCGTGCCCGCGGCGCGGATCCGGTTCGGCGGGCGCGGGCCGCGGCGCGCCCGGCAGGCCCGCGGCCAGCGCCTGGACGAGGATGCTGCGGTGCTCGCAGTCGAGCAGGTCGGCGAGATCGGCTGGGGTGGGCATCGCCGCGAAGTCTGACACGGCCGGTCGGCCGGGCCGGAGCACGGCCTGCCGACACGCCGAAACTTTCGGAAAATCCAGCTATATCGCCAATTCTTGACACCGCGGACCACGCCCGCAATAGTGCGAGAAGCGAACTAAATACTCGTGAACACGATGGGGGCACGGTGTCTTCCAGCGACGAGAACGAGCAGAGCCGGTTGCGCCGGCGTTCCTTCCTGATCGGCAGCGGCGCTGCCGTGGCCACCTCGATGTTCGGTGCCGGTCCGGCGCAAGCGAGTCCGCAGGGCACCTTCCCGGGCGATTACGACGGCTCGGACCTGTGGCTGCGCTACGAGCCGGTCGCCGACCCCGGCCTCCTCGCCCGGTACCGGGCCACCCTCGGCGCGATCGTCGTCGAGAACGCCGACCGGACGCCGGTCCACCGCCACACGGCGAACCTGAGCATGGCCCCCGGCTCCACCGAGCACCTGGTGCGGAGCACCCTGGCCGCGGCGCGGGACGAACTCGTCCGAGGCCTCGGCGGGCTGCTGGGGCGGCCCGTGCCGGTGCGGGACGGGTTCCCCGACCGCGCGGTGCTCGTCGGCACCCCGGACAGCTCGCCGTGGGTGCGCCGGCTCGTGCCCGCCCGCGACCTGGCGAGGCTCGGCGACGACGGCTACCTCATCCGCTCGCTGTCCCGGGGCGCGCACCGGTCGATCGTCATCGCCGGCAACACCGATCTCGCCGCGCTGTACGGGACTTTCGCCTTCGTCCGGCGTCTCCAGGCGCAGCAGTCCGTCACCGGCCTGGACGTCTCGTCGGTGCCCCGGATCAACCACCGGTACCTGAACCACTGGGAGACCGAGCGCCTCTACGCCGGCAACAACCCGGCGGGCACCGGTGGGCTGAACGGCGAGAACGGGGCGATGTTCGACTTCACCGCCACCGGCGCGTCGGCCGCGCTGAACCTGCCGGTGGTCCTCGACCGGTACCTGGTGGCCGCGCGGGCGATGGCGTCCCTCGGCATCAACGGCATCACGATCAACAACGTCAACGCCAACAGCTTCTACCTCACCCCGGCCGCCATCGAGCAGGAAGCGGCCCTGGCGGACGCGCTGCGCCCGTACGGCATCCGGCTGGCCGTGTCCATCAACTACGCGGCACCGACGGACGCCCGGTTCGCGCCCGACACCCTCACCCGCGAAGAACTCGATCCCTACAGCGCGAAGTTCCGGGACTGGTGGACCCGCCGGGCCCGGCAGCTGCAGGCGGCCATCCCCGACTTCATGGGGTTCACCGTCAAGGCGAACTCCGAAGGCCAGCCGGGTCCCCAGGACCTGGGCTACGACCACGGGGACGGCGCCAACGGGATGGCGGCGGCGGTGGCGCCGCTCGGGATGCGGATCTTCTGGCGGACGTTCGTCTACAACGCCGACGTCGACGCCGACCGGCTGAAGCGCGCCTACCTGGAGTTCGGCCCCATCGACGAGGAGCCCCAGCCCGACGGGACGACCGGCCGGTTCGCCGAGAACGTGTTCCTGCAGACCAAGAACGGCCCGCTCGACTACCAGGCCCGGGAGCCGGCGAACCCGCTCTTCGGCCGGATGGAACACACCAACCAGGCCATCGAACTGCAGATCACCCAGGAGTACACCGGGCAGAACACGATGCTGTGCTACCTCGGCCCGCTGTGGGAAGAGGTGCTGAAGTCCGACACCTACGCCACCGGGGCGGACGGCCGGCTGCTGGCCCGGCGGCTGGTCGGCCACGTCGTGGACGGCACCGCCCAGGGGCACCCGGACAGCGCGATCGTCGGCGTCGCCAACTTCGGCAACGCCGACAACCTGACCGGGCACCACTTCGCGCAGGCGAACCTGTACGCCTTCGGCCGCCTGGCCTGGGACTGGACCCTCGACGCCCGCGGCATCGCCGAAGACTGGGTCCGGCTGACCTGGGGCAACCGCGACTTCGTCGTCCGGACCATCGTGACGATGATGATGGGCTCGAGGGAGGCGCTGGTGAGCTACCAGACCCCGCTCGGCGTCGCGCACCAGTTCCGGTCCAGCGACCACTACGGCCCCAACCCCGCCGAGCGCCTGGCGCGGGACGACTGGAGCCCGGTGTACTACAACAAGGCCGACCACGCCGGGCTCGGCTACGACCGCTCCCCCACCGGCAGCGGCTTCACCGCGCAGTACTTCCCGGTGCTCGCGGCGCGGTACGGCGACATCGACACCGTCCCCGAGAACCTGCTGATGTGGTTCCACCACGTGCCGTGGGACCGGAAGCTGCGCAGCGGCCGTCTCTTCTGGGACGAGCTGGTGTACCGCTACCAGACCGGCGTCCACTACGTGTCGTGGCTGCGCCACGCGTGGGACGCGCTCGAACGGCACGTCGACGCCCGGCGCTTCGCCGAGGTGAAGGCCAAGCTCGCCGCGCACGAAGCCGACGCGGGCAGCTGGCGCGACACGTGCGTGCGCTACTGGCAGGAGTTCAACGGCCTGGCCATCCCCACGGACGGGCCGCTCGCGATCGAGATCGTCGTCGGCGGGCGGACGATCGGCGGGTTCGACGCCGGCGCGCCGTCCTGCCACGTGGCTGTCCCGGCGGGGACGTCACCGAGGATCACGAAGGTCGTGGCGGGTGATCCGGCGGCGCGGTGCGAAGTGCTGTCCCAAGCTCGCAGTGTCCCCGGCGAGGCTGTGGTGCGGGTCACTTCGACGACCTTCTTCGGGCCGATCCTCAAGGACTACGTCTTCGCGTTCACGCACTGACGGGAACCTCCGGGCGGCTGCGTCCGTTGTCGTTTCCTACGGCACCGTAGGTTACGGTCGCGTAGGTACGGAAGGACGTTGCCCCATGCCGGTCCCCGAAACCACCCGCCTGCTGCACGAACTGGAAGGCACGGTCGAAGAGAACCTCAACCGGCACCTCGCCGCCGCCCAGGAGTGGATGCCGCACGAGTACGTCCCCTGGAGCCAGGGGCGCGACTTCGCCGACCTCGGCGGGGAGGCCTGGGACCCGGAGCAGTCCCGGATGAGCCCGATCGCGCGGACGGCCCTCGAGGTCAACCTGCTCACCGAGGACAACCTCCCCAGCTACCACCGCGAGATCGAGCGCGCGTTCGGCCGCGACGGCGCCTGGGGCACCTGGGTGCACCGGTGGACGGCCGAGGAGGGCCGGCACGGCATCTGCATCCGCGACTACCTGCTGGTCACCCGCGCCGTCGACCCGGTCGAGCTGGAGCGCCTGCGGATGGAGACCATGCAGGCGGGCTACGACACCGACGACAAGCCACTGCTCAACGTCTGCGCGTACGTCTCGTTCCAGGAGCTCGCGACCCGGCTCTCGCACCGCAACACCGGCCGCTACACCCAGGACCCCCTAGCGGAAAAGCTGCTGTCCCGGGTGTCCACGGACGAGAACCTCCACATGGTCTTCTACCGCAACCTCGTCAAGGCGGCGCTGGAGATCTCGCCGGACGCCATGGTGCGCGCGATCACCGACGAGGTGGTGAACTTCGCGATGCCGGGCGCGGTGATCCCGAGCTTCCAGCGCAAGGCCGCGCTGATGGCCAAGGCGGGCATCTACGACCTGCGCATCCACCACGACGACGTCGTCCAGCCGCTGCTGCGGTACTGGAAGGTCTTCGACCTGACCGGCCTCGGCGCGGTCGGCGAGGCCGCCCGTGAGGAGCTGGCGACGTTCCTCAAGGGGCTCGACACGCAGGCGTCCCGCTTCGAGGAGCGCCGGGACGCCGCGGCGGCGCGCCGGGCCGCGCGGGGCATAGTGGACGTCTGAGCCCCGCGTATCCGCCGGAGGTCGCCGTGCCGCACCGAGGTCGCGTTCCCGGCGCCACCGGGCCGGTGCTCGGCCGCGCGCTGCGGGTCCTGGAGGCGTTCTCCCCGGACCGGCCGGCCCTGCGGCTGAGCGAGGTCGCCCGCCGGGCCGGGCTGCCGGCCGCGACGGCGCACCGGGTGCTGCGCGAGTTCTGCGAGTGGGGCGCGCTGGAGCGCGACGAGGCCGGCGTCTACCGGGTCGGGCTGCGGTTGTGGGAACTGGGCTCGCTCGCGCCGCGCGGGCTGGGCCTGCGGGAACTCGCCCTGCCGTTCCTGGAGGACCTCTCGCAGATCACGCGCGAGAACGTCCAGCTCGCGGTCCGCGAAGGCGCCGAAGTGGTGTACATCGAGCGGATCGCGGGCTCCGGGGCGGTGCCGGTGCTGACCCGCGTCGGCGGCCGGTTCGCCCTGACCGCGACGGGCGTCGGGCTGGTCCTGCTCGCCCACGCGCCGGCCGCCGTGCAGGAGGAGGTGCTGGGCAGCCCGATCGAGCGGTACACGAGCGAGACCGTGACCGACCCGGACCGCCTCCGGCACATGCTGGCCGACGTCCGGACGCACGGGTTCTCGATCAGCGAGCGCCAGGTGACGCTGGACGCGCTCTCGGTCGGCGCGCCGATCCACGACGCGCGGGGGCAGGTGGTCGCGGCGGTGTCGCTCGTGGTCCGGTACGGGAGCGTGGCGCCGCACGCCCTCGCTCCCCTGGTGATGACCAGCGCCCGCGCGATTTCCCGGGCGCTTTCCATCTTATGAAATCGCCCTTCGTGGCAGCCGGGTCGCTCCTCCACGCTGTGACCCGGCCCACCACGAAAGGACGACCTGATGAGCGCCATCCCCCGCGACCAGTGGTACGTCGCCGCCTACGGCTCCGAGATCGGCGCCGAGCTGTTCAGCCGCACCGTCTGCGGTGAGCCGATCCTGTTCTGGCGGACCCGCGACGGGAACGTCACCGCGATGGCCGACCGGTGCGTGCACCGGCGGTTCCCGTTGTCGCAGGCGCCGTCCCGGCTGGTCGACGACCAGGTCGTCTGCGGCTACCACGGTTTCACCTACGGCGCCGACGGCAAGTGCGTGGCCGTCCCCGGGCAGACCCGGGTGCCGCGGACCGCGCGGCTGACGCACTACCCGTTGGTGGAGCAAGATTCCTTCGTCTGGGTGTTCATCGGTGACCCGGCGAAGGCGGACGCGTCGGCGATCCCGCGGGCGCCCTGGCTCGACTCGCCGGACTACACCACCGTCCGCGGGATGGAACCGTTGCGGGCGCGGTATTCGCTGCTGGTGGACAACCTGCTCGACCTGTCCCACGAGACCTACCTGCACGGCGGCTACATCGGCACCCCGGAGGTGGCCGAAACGCCGATCACCACCGAGGTCGACGAGGAAGGCGGGATCGTCTACGTCTCGCGGCACATGGCCGACGCGGCGTGCCCGCCCTTCTACGCCAAGTCGACCGGCCTCGACGGCCGCATCACGCGCTGGCAGGACATCGAGTACACGCCGCCGTGCCTGTACAAGCTGCACAGCCGCATCGCGCCGGTCGGGTCCGTGCCCAACCCGGACGGCACCGACCCGGACGCCTTCCACGTCGAGGTCGTCTACGCCATCACGCCCGAAACTGAGCACTCGACGCACGACTTCTGGGCCGTGGCGCGGGATTTCGCGCTCGACGACGAAGGTGTTTCGGCGTTCCTCGCGGAGAACAACCGCACCGTGGTGCTGCAGGACGTCGAAGCCCTCGACGTGCTCGAACGAGTGATCGCCACCGAGCCCGACGGTTACCAAGAGTTGTCGATCAACATCGACACCGGCGGCCTCGCGGCTCGCCGCATGCTGCAACGGATGGTCACGTCGTGAACCGGCCGATGCTGGCCGGCGACCGCGTCTACCGGATCCACTGGGTGCTCGGCACCGACCGGCTGCGCGCGGTCTGCCACTGCGGCGCCGAGCGCGAGTTCGAAGACCCCGTGCAGCTGTGGGACTGGCTGCTCGCCCACCCCGAAGGACACTCATGACGCTCGAACTGGTGGTGGACCGCAAGGACGACGTCGCCGACGGCGTGGTCGCCCTCACCCTCCGTTTTCCCGGCGGGGAGCCGCTGCCGCTCTGGGAGCCGGGAGCCCACATCGACCTGGTACTGCCGGGCTTCGTGCGGCAGTACTCGCTGTGCGGCAGCCCGGCGGACAGGTCGGCGTACGTCGTGGCGGTGCTGCGCGAGCCGGACGGCCGCGGCGGCTCGGCGTACGTGCACGACAAGCTGTCCACCGGCGACCGGGTTTCGGTTTCCGGCCCCCGCAACCACTTCGCCTTGGTGGAGGCCGCGCGGTACCTGTTCATCGCGGGCGGCATCGGCATCACCCCGATCCTGCCGATGCTGGACCGCGCGGGCGATGACTGGCACCTGGTCTACGGCGGCCGGACGCTGTCCTCGATGGCCTTCACGACCGAGCTGGCCGCCCACGGCGACCGGGTGTCGTTCCGCCCCCAGGACGAACACGGCCTCCTGGACCTGCCCTCCCTGCTCACCGACGTCCGACCGGGCACGGCGGTGTACTGCTGCGGCCCGGAGCCCCTGCTGGCGGCGGTGGAGGCCCTGAAGCCGGCCGACCTGCACGTCGAGCGCTTCACCGCGAGTTCGGACCTCGGTGAGCGGACGGCGTTCGAGGTCGAGCTGGCGAGCTCGGGCCGGGTGCTGCCGGTGCCGGCGGACCGGTCGATCCTCGAGGTCGTGGAGGAGGCGGGGGTCATGGTGCTGTCGTCGTGCCGGGAGGGAACGTGCGGAACCTGCGAAACGGGCGTGCTGGGCGGCGAGCCGGACCACCGCGACTCGGTGCTGACGGCGGACGAGCGCCTGGAGAACGAGGTGATGATGCTCTGCGTGTCGCGGGCGTGTTCACCGCGCCTGGTGCTCGACCTCTGACGCAGCGTCACTGCACGGCGAGCCGGGCCAATCTGTAGTGACATAGGACGGGTGAGAACTTTTCACTCTTTCGTGGACAAGGTGGACGAGCGGCTCGGCGACGGGCTCGAGAGCGTCCTGTGCGCCCACCACCGGCGGCGCCTGCGAGGGCTCGGCTGGGGCGACGTGCTCGCGGGCGGCTCGGACGACCCGCTCGGCGGCCGGGCCCCGGTGCGCGACGGCAACCGCGTCGAGGTGCTCATCGACGGGGAAGAATCGCTGCCCGCCGTCGCCGAGGCCATCCGGAGCGCGAAATCGCACGTGCACCTCGCCAATTGGCACGCCAGCGCCGACTTCCGGCTGACGCGGGAGCCCGGCTCGCCCACCCTGCGGGAACTGCTCGCCGAGGCCGCCGGGCGGGGTGTCCGGGTTCGCGTCCTGCTCTGGGCCGGGCCGCCCTTTCCCGCCTTCCAGCCGTCGCGGAAGCTGGCTCGCTCCGAACAGCGGAAGTTCACCGAGGGCACCGACGTCCGCTGTGTCCTCGACGCCCGCGAGCGGACCCTGCACTGCCACCACGAGAAGCTGGTGATCGTCGACGACGTCGTCGCCTTCGTCGGCGGGGTCGACCTCACCGCGCTGGAAGGCGATCGGCACGACAGCCCGGACCACCCGCCGCGGCCGATCGGGTGGCACGACCTGATGGCGCGGCTCGACGGCCCGGTGGTCGCCGACGTCGCCGAGCACTTCCGGCGGCGATGGGTCGAGGTCGCCGGCGAGGACCTGCCGGCGCCCGCGGTGCCGGGGCCGGCGGGCGGCAGCCGCGTCCAGCTGCTGCGGACCGTCCCGAACGACACCTACGACTTCCTGCCGAAGGGCGAGTTCACCGTCCTCGACGGCTACCTGCGCGCGCTGCGGTCGGCGCACCGGCTCGTCTACCTGGAGAACCAGTTCCTGTGGTCGCCGGAGATCACCGAGGTGCTGCTCGACAAGCTTCGCCACCCGCCGCACGAAGACTTCCGGGTGGTCCTACTGCTGCCGCGTAAGCCGAGCAACGGCTCGGACACCACCCGCGGCCAGCTGGGCCGGCTGCTCGACGCCGACGACGGCCACCGCCGCCTGCTCGCCACGACCATCAGCGCCCACGACGGCGACGAGTCGGCGCCGGTGTACGTCCACGCCAAGCTCGGCATCGTGGACGACTCGTGGCTGACGGTCGGGTCCGCCAACCTCAACGAGCACTCGCTGTTCAACGACACCGAGGTCAACATCGCCACCGACGACCCCGAGGTGGTCCGCACGACGAGGTTGCGGCTGTGGGCCGAACACCTCGGGCGGCCGGTCTCGGAGCTCGAAGGGAGAAATCCCGCGGACGTCGTCGACAACCTCTGGCGGCCGCTGGCCGAGGAGCAGGCCGAGCGGGAACGCCGCGGCGAGCGCCGGACCCACCGGCTCGTCCTGCTGCCCGGCGCCTCGCGCCGCGCCGCCCGGCTGCAGGGACCGTTGCGAGGACTGCTGGTCGACGGCTGATCGGCCTCGAGCGCTACCTGATCCGCAGTTTCCGCATCAGCTTCAGGCCGGAAAGCATGCTCTCGACGTACTTTTCGTACCCCTGCCCCGGCCGGGGCCCCATGACCTGCTTCTTCAGCACGGCCAGGTTCTGCACGTCCGTGTACTTCAGCAGCCCCTGGTCCCCGTGGCGGGCCCCGACGCCGGAGTTCTTCACCCCGCCGGACGGCGTCCCCTTGGCCGCGTAAGCCGTCGCGAGGACGTCGTTCACGTTCACGTTGCCGGACTCGATCCGGGCCGCCACCGCGCGTGCCGCCGCGACGTCGGTGCTCCACACGGACGCGTTCAGCCCGTAGTCCGTGTCGTTGGCCAGCGCCACCGCTTCGTCGACCGTGCGGTACTTGTGCAGCGCCACCACCGGGCCGAACGTCTCCGTGACGCCGCAGACCATGTCCGGGGTGACGCCCTCGAGGATCGTCGGCTCGAAGAAGGCGGGGCCGAGGTCGGGGCGCGGCTTGCCGCCGCACAGCACGGTGGCGCCCTTGGCGACCGCATCGTCCACATGGGACTTGACGCGGCGCATGTGGTCGGGCGAGACCAGCGAGCCCATGTCCGGGCCGAAGTCGTAGGCCGCGCGGACGTCGAGGGCCGAGGCCGCCGCGACGAACGCCGTCTTGAACTCGTCGTAGCGGGACTCCGGCAGGTAGATCCGCTCGATGTGCATGCAGATCTGGCCAGTGTTGCCGAACGCGCCGAAGATCGCGCCCTGCACGGCTTCGGCGATGTCGGCGTCCGGGAGGACGAGCATCGGGTTCTTGCCGCCGAGCTCCAGGCAGCAGCCGATCAGGTTGCGGCCCGCCCGTTCGCCGATCACCCGGCCGGTGGCCGTCGAACCGGTGAACATGACGTAGTCGGCGTGGTCGATCAGCGTGGGGCCGACGTCCGGTCCCTCGCCGCAGACCACCTGGAACAGCCCTTCCGGCAGGCCCGCTTCCTCCAGCAGCCGGACGCCGTAGAGCGGCGAAAGCGCCGTCTTGTTGTCCGGTTTCAACACGACCGCGTTGCCCGCCATCAGCGCCGGCACGGCGTCGGAAACGCCGGTGGCGAACGGGAAGTTCCACGGCGCGATGATGCCGACGACCCCCTTGGGCAGCCGGACTTCGGTCGACGTCGTCAGCAGCGGCACCGGCCCGCCGCGCTTGGTCGGCGCCAGCAGCCGGGCCGCCCGCTTCAGGTAGTGGCTCATCACCATCGGCGGGTCGCAGGTCTCCTCGATCGCCATCCGCCGGTTCTTGCCGCTCTCGACCTGGATCAGGTCGGCGACGGTTCGCGCCCGCTCGACGAACAGCGCGTGCGCCCGCCGGAACACCGCCAGCCGGTCCTTGACCGGTGTGGCCGCCCACTTCCGCTGGGCCTCGCGCGCGACGGCGAACGCCCGCTCGATGTCTTCCGGCGTCGACTGCGGCAGCTCGACGAGCACGTCGCCGGTGTAAACCTCGGTGAGCTTCCAGGTCGCGCCGGCCGAGCCGGGCACCCGGGCCACGAGCTGGGCCAGGAACGCGTCGGTGATCGAAGCGGGACGGGTGAGTCCGAGCGGCGTAAGCGTCATGACCGGCTCCCGAGCACGAGCTGGGCGCCCATTTCCCCGATCATGATGCAGGGCGCGTTGGTGTTGCCGCCGGTGATCGACGGCATGATCGAGGCGTCGCAGACCCGCAGGCCCTCGACGCCGCGCACGCGCAAGTCGGGACCGACGACGGCGAGCTCGTCGACGCCCATCCGGCAGGTGCCGACGCCGTGGTAGACCGACGTGGCGCGGTTGAGGATCGCGTCGCGCAGTTCCTGGCCCTTGAGGTTCTTGCCGGGGTGGATCTCCTCCTTGACCGCGCCCTTGAACGCCTTGGACGCGAAGATCTCGCGCACCATTTCCGAGCCCTCGCCGAGCAGTTCGAGGTCGGCCGGGTCGGACAGGTACTGGAAGTCGATGAGCGGCGCCGCGGCGGGGTCGGCCGAGGCGAGCCGCAGCGTGCCGCGGCTCTTCGGGTAGATGAGCGTGGTCAGCACGGTGAGCGCGGGGCGCTTGTCGACGTCGTGCCGGATCGGCGCGTCCTGGTTGGGCGACACGTACGCCCACGGCAGCAGGTGCAGCTGCAGGTCCGGGACGGCGCCGGCCTGCGAGGTGCGGAGGAAGGCGACCGCCTCGAAGACCGAGTTCGCCAGGAACGTCGTGCCGGGGCGGAGCAGCTCCCGGGCCAGCCCGCGGGCGAAGTACGGTGCCGTGCCCTTGTTCTTGCTGGTCGAGACGTGGAACGTCAGGGCGTGGAACATGTGGTCGTGCATGTTGTCGCCGACGGGCAGGTCGGCGACGACGTCGATGCCCTGTTCCCGGAGGTGTTCGGCGTGGCCGATGCCGGACAGCATGAGCAGCTGCGCGGACCCGATGACGCCGGCGGAGAGGATGACCTCTTGGCCGGCCCGGATGGTGCGCCGGCGGCCGCGGTCGAGGACCTCGACGCCGACGGCGCGGCCGTTCTCGATCAGCACCTTCTCGACCAGCACCCGGTCCTGCAGTTGCAGCGTCGGGGGCGCGAGGTGGTGGAGGTAGCCGCGCGAGGCGCTGTAGCGCAGGCCGTCGGCGGCGTTCTGCTGCATCCGGCTGACGCCCTCTTGGGACTCGGCGTTGTAGTCGTCGAGGATCTTGCAGCCGAGCGCGTCGGCGGTGGCGTCGACGAACTGCAGCGAGCCTTCTTGGGGGTTCTTCGCGCGGGTGACCCGGATCGGGCCGCCGGCGCCGCGGAAGGCGTTCTCGCCGTCTTCGAAGTCCTCCATGCGCTTGTAGGCGGCGTTGACGCTGTCGGCGTCCCAGCCCTCGTTGCCCTCGGCGGCCCAGGAGTCGAAGTTGGCGCGGTTGCCGCGGACGTAGACCATGCCGTTGATGGAGCTGGAGCCGCCGACGACCCGCCCGCGCGGCACCGGCATCCGCCGATCGAGAACGTGTTTCTGCGGGACCCCGTAGAAGCCCCAGTCGAGCGGTTTCTTGAGCTGCGGCACGGCGTGCATCGGCCCGACGAGCCCGGGTTTCTTGACGAGCAGCTGCTCGTCGCTCTTCCCGGCTTCGAGGACGATCACGCTGGCCCCGGCCTGCGCCAGCCGCCCCGCGATCGCCGCGCCCGAGCTCCCCGACCCGACGACGACGTAGTCGGCCTCGTCGCCGCGCGCCGCCCTTTTCGCCATGTCCGCTCCTCGCTACGACCGGCCACTAGAACTGGAACGTGTTCTAGTTCAAGCCAACCGTATAGCGCCGACCCCGGGAAGCGCAACGGCCCGGACCGTCAGCCCCAGGTCAGGAAGCGGTAGTGCAGGCCCGTCGACGACTCCAGCCACTCCCCCACGGAGTCCGCCGGCCGCCCCACTTCAGGCGCGTACGTGTCCCCTTCGAACGACTCGCGGATCTCGGTGACGACGATCCGGTCCGCAACCGGCAGCGCCGCCCGGTACACCGCCGCGCCGCCGATCACCCACACGTCGCCGGGTACGGCCGCAAAAGCGGCGGCCGGGTCCGCGAACGTCTCGGCCCCCTCCTGCGGGGTCGCCGACAGGACCAGGTTCCGCCGGCCCGGCAGCGGCCGGAACCGCGGCGGCAGCGACTCCCACGTGCGGCGCCCCATGAGCACCGCCGCGCCCGCGGTCACCGTGCGGAAGTGCTTGAGGTCCTCCGGGAGGTGCCACGGCAGCTCGCCGTCGCGCCCGATGACGCCGTTCGCGGACTGAGCCCAGATCAGCCCGATCACACCGCCACCGGCGCCTTGATGCCCGGGTGCGGGTCGTAACCCTCGACCGAGAAGTGCTCGTACGTGTAGTCGAACAGGCTTTCCGCCGGCTTCAGGCTCAGCGCCGGGAACGGCCGCGCGTCCCGGGCGAGCTGCGTGCGGACCTGGTCGACGTGGTTGTCGTAGATGTGGCAGTCCCCGCCCGTCCAGATGAAGTCGCCGACACCGAGGCCGACCTGCTCGGCGATCATGTGCGTCAGCAGCGCGTAGCTGGCGATGTTGAACGGCACGCCGAGGAACAGGTCCGCGCTGCGCTGGTAGAGCTGGCAGGACAGCTTGCCGTCGGCGACGTGGAACTGGAAGAACGCGTGGCACGGCGGCAGCGCCATCCGCGGGATGTCGGCGACGTTCCACGCGGAGACGATGATCCGCCGCGAGTCCGGGTTTTCACGCAGCGTGCGCAGCACCTCGGCGATCTGGTCGACGTGTCCGCCGTCCGGGGTGGGCCACGAGCGCCACTGGACGCCGTAGACCGGGCCCAGATCGCCGTCGGCCGCCGCCCATTCGTCCCAGATCGTCACGCCGTTCTCCTGCAGCCAGGAGACGTTCGCGTCGCCGCGCAGGAACCACAACAGCTCGTAGGCGATCGAGCGGAAGTGGACTTTCTTCGTGGTGATCAGGGGAAAACCCTCGGACAGGCGGTAGCGCAGCTGGTGCCCGAAGATCGACCTCGTGCCCGTGCCGGTACGGTCGCCCTTGCGGGTGCCCTTGTCGAGGACGTGGCGGAGGAGGTCTTCGTACTGCGTGTCCGGCATGCCCGGGAGCCTAACCCGTCTCGCTGACTCAGCGTGAACCCCGGTTGCGCCACACGGATGGGGATGAAAACTTGACCCATTCCAGAAAAGGCCCTAGGGTCGGCGGCGATGTCGGACTTCGAAGCACAGCTGCGGGCGGTCTCGCTGCGGGTCACGCGACCCCGGCTGGCCGTGCTGGCCGCACTGCGCGAGCATCCCCACGTCGACACCGAAACGGTGATCGAACTGGTGCGCGCCGAGCAACCGACGGTCTCGCACCAGACGATCTACGACGTGCTGCGGGCGCTCACCGACACCGGGCTGATCCGGCGCATCCAGCCGGCCGGTGCGAACGCCCGCTACGAGGCCCGGGTGGGTGACAACCACCACCACGTCGTGTGCCGTTCGTGCGGGGCGATAGCCGACGTCGACTGCGCCGTCGGCCACACCCCCTGTCTCACCGCCTCGGACGACCACGGTTTCGTGATCGACCAGGCGGAGGTCGTCTACTGGGGCACCTGCCCCGACTGCGCGGCCGAACGTCCCCGAAATGATTCGCCGCTCCCGGAAGGAAGTAAATGAGCTCCACCCAGGACAACCCGTCCTCCGCGCAGGGCGTGGACAAGAAGGCGGCGGCCGGTTGCCCGGTCGCGCACGACTCGGTGACTTCGCAGGGCAGCGAGAGCGAGAACCCGGCGATCGACTCGCCGACCCCCAAGACGGGCGGCCGGCCGCGCACCCTCCAGGACTGGTGGCCCAACCAGCTCGACCTCACCCCGCTGCACGCGCACTCGTCGAAGAGCAACCCGCTCGGCGAGAAGTTCGCGTACGCCAAGGAGTTCGCGAAGCTCGACGTCGAGGCCCTCAAGCGCGACATCACCGACGTCCTCACCACCTCGCAGGACTGGTGGCCGGCGGACTTCGGCCACTACGGCGGCCTGATGATCCGGATGAGCTGGCACGCGGCGGGCACCTACCGCATCCACGACGGCCGGGGCGGCGCCGGTGACGGCGGGCAGCGCTTCGCCCCGCTGAACAGCTGGCCGGACAACGCCAACCTGGACAAGGCCCGCCGCCTGCTGTGGCCGGTCAAGCAGAAGTACGGCCAGAAGATCTCGTGGGCCGACCTGCTCGTCCTGGCCGGCAACGTGGCCCTGGAGTCGATGGGCTTCAAGACCTTCGGCTTCGGCTTCGGCCGCGTGGACACCTGGGAGCCGGAAGAGATCTTCTGGGGCCCGGAGGACGACTGGCTGGGCGACGAGCGCTACGCCAGCGACACCGAGATGGTGCCGGAGCTCGGCGCGACCGAGATGGGCCTCATCTACGTCAACCCCGAGGGTCCCCGCGGCAGCGCGGACTTCGAGGCCGCGGCCCACTTCATCCGCGAGACCTTCGCCCGGATGGCGATGAACGACGAGGAGACCGTCGCCCTCATCGCCGGCGGCCACACCTTCGGCAAGACCCACGGCGCCGGCGTGGCCGACGACCACGTGGGCCCGGAGCCGGAGGGCGCCCCGCTGGAGGCCCAGGGCCTCGGCTGGCTGAACACGCTCGGCAGCGGCAAGGGCCCGGACCAGATCACCAGTGGTCTCGAGGTGACCTGGACCGACAAGCCGACCGAGTGGAGCAACCGCTTCTTCGAGATCCTCTTCGGCTACGAGTGGGAGCTCACCACCAGCCCCGGTGGCGGCAAGCAGTACGTCGCCAAGGACGCGCCGGAGATCATCCCGGACCCGTTCGACCCGAACAAGAAGCACAAGCCGACCATGCTCACGACGGACCTATCGCTGCGCTTCGACCCGGTCTACGGCCCGATCTCGCAGCGGTTCAAGGACAACCCGGACGAGTTCGCGCTGGCCTTCGCCAAGGCCTGGTACAAGCTGCTGCACCGCGACATGGGCCCGGTCAGCCGCTTCCTCGGCCCGTGGGTCGCCGAGCCGCAGCTGTGGCAGGACCCGGTGCCCGCCGTCGAGGGCGACCTCGTGAGCGACGCCGACATCACCGCCCTCAAGGCGAAGGTCCTCGACTCGGGGCTCTCCGTCTCGGAGCTGGTTTCGACCGCGTGGGCGTCGGCCGCAAGCTTCCGCTCCACCGACAAGCGCGGTGGCGCGAACGGCGCCCGGATCCGCCTGGAGCCGCAGCGCAACTGGGAGGTCAACCAGCCCGAGCAGCTCGGCAAGGTCCTCGAAGTCCTCGAGGGCGTCCAGCGCGAGTTCAACGAGGCGGGCGGCGCGCAGATCTCGCTGGCCGACCTCATCGTGCTGGCCGGCTCGGCGGCCGTCGAGAAGGCGGCGCGCGACGCCGGCGTCGAGACGACCGTGCCGTTCCACCCGGGCCGCACCGACGCCACGGCCGAGCAGACCGACGTCGACTCGTTCAAGGTCCTCGAGCCGCGCGCCGACGGCTTCCGCAACTACCTGCGGGCCGGCGAGAAGCGCCAGCCCGAGGTGCTGCTGGTCGACCGCGCGTACATGCTCGACCTGACCGCGCCGGAGATGACGGTCCTGGTCGGTGGCCTCCGCGCCCTCGGCACGAACCACGGCGGTGCCGCGCACGGTGTCCTCACCGACCAGCCGGGCGTGCTGACCAACGACTTCTTCGCCAACCTGCTCGCGCCGGGCACCAGGTGGAAGGCGTCGGAGTCGGCGGAGAACGTCTACGAGATCCGCGACGTGACGACCGACGAGGTCAAGTGGACCGCCACCGCGGTCGACCTGGTCTTCGGTTCGAACTCGCAGCTGCGGGCGCTGGCCGAGGTCTACGCCAGCGACGACGCCCGCGAGAAGTTCGTGGCCGACTTCGTGGCCGCGTGGACGAAGGTCATGGAGCTGGACCGCTTCGACCTCGCCTGATCCACCACCGCAGCGGGCCCGGCCGGTTTCCGGCCGGGCCCGTTTCGTGTGGGCGGCGATCTTGACATCGGGTGAGCGCCGACCTACCGTGAGTCCCACGCCGCCGGGTTGTCCAGACCATTTACCGTCTGAAAGGACACCCGATGACGCGTGTTCGTGCTTTGCTCGTACTCCTGGCGGTCCCGGCCCTGGCCGCGGCGACCGCGTTCCCCGCTCTGGCGGCCGATCCGTCCGTGGCCCCGGGCGGCAACTTCGACCTCTCGATCTGGCAGCTGCAGGAGCCGGTCGGCTCCCCCGGCAAGCCGACGACCATCTCGTCGTCGCGGCTCCAGGGGCCGAACGGCTTCCAGGACAGCTACTTCTACACCGACACCCGCGACGGCGCGATGACCTTCTGGGCTCCGGAAAAGGGCGTCACCACGCCGAACTCGAACTACGCGCGCTCGGAGCTGCGCGAGATGAACCGGGACGGCTCCGCGGCGAACTGGTCGCTGAGCGGGTCGCACAAGCTGAGCGCGACCCTGCGCGTGGTCTCGGTGACGTCGAACGTGTGCGTCGGCCAGGTGCACCTCGGCACCGGCGGCTCGTCGACGAAACCGCTGCTGGAGCTGTACTACCGGGCCAGCGGGGACATCGTGCTCGGCACCGAGAACTCCCCCGACGGCGGGCAGACGCCGCACACCGTCGGCCACGTCTCCCTCGGCAAGACGTGGACCTACACGATCGGCATCTCCGGCGGCAACACCATCGACCTCACGGTCAACGGGAGCACGACGCACTACGCCATCCCGTCGTCGTTCAAGCCGTACAAGCAGTACTTCAAGGCGGGCTCGTACAACCAGTCCTCTTCGGACAGCACGACGAAGGGTGCCCGGGTCGCGTTCTACGGCCTGAAGGTCACCCACGGCTGACGAAGAGCGGCCCGGCCGCCACCGGGCCGCCTCCCCTCAGCGCCAGCCCAGCTCCGGGGCCACGTGCTTCAGGATGTTCTCCAGCACGTGCGCGTTGTAGTCCACCCCGAGCTGGTTGGGAATGGTGAGCAGCAGGGTGTCCGCGGCCTGGACGGCCTCGTCCTCCTTGAGCTGCCGCACGAGCTCGTCGGGCTCGCCGGCGTAGGACCGGCCGAAGATCGCGCGGGTGTTCTCGTCGATCATGCCGACCTGGTCGCGCGAGTGGCGGTCGCGGCCGAAGTAGGCGCGGTCCTGGTCATTCGTCAGCGCGAAGATGCTGCGGCTGACCGAAACCCGCGGCTCCCGCTCGTGGCCGGCTTCGGTCCACGCCTCGCGGTAGGCCTCGATCTGCTTGCGCTGCTGGACGTGCAGCGGCTCGCCCGTCTCGTCGTCCTTGAGCGTCGAGCTCTGCAGGTTCATGCCCAGCTTCGCGGCCCACACGCTGGTCGCGTTCGAACCGGACCCCCACCAGATGCGCTCGCGCAGGCCCTCGGAGTGCGGCTCGAGCCGCAGCAACCCGGGCGGGTTGGCGAACATCGGCCGCGGGTTCGGCTGGGCGAAGCCTTCGCCGCCGAGGAGCTTGAGGAAGACCTCGGTGTGCTGGCGGGCCATGTCGGCGTCCGTCTCGCCCTCGCCGGGGGCGTACCCGAAGTACCGCCAGCCGTCGATCACCTGCTCGGGGGATCCCCGGCTGATGCCGAGCTGGAGCCGGCCGCCGGAGATGAGGTCGGCGGCGCCCGCGTCCTCGATCATGTAGAGCGGGTTCTCGTAGCGCATGTCGATCACGCCGGTGCCGATCTCGATCCTCGACGTCCGCGCGCCGATCGCCGCCAGCAGCGGGAACGGGCTGGCCGCCTGCCGCGCGAAGTGGTGCACGCGGAAGTAGGCGCCGTCGACGCCGAGCTCCTCGGCGGCCACCGCCAGGTCGATCGACTGGTGCAGGAAGTCGGCGGCCGACCGGGTCTCGGAGTGTGCGCTGTCCGACCAGTGGCCGAACGACAGGAAGCCAATTCTCTTCACGCCCCCTCAGACGTCCAGCGGCCGGAAATGATTCCCGGGTGTGATCGCCGTCGTTCGCTCGTTCCGGTGAACCGTCGTCCGGGCCCGGCCGGGCCGGGTACTCCGCCGGAAAGGAGGAGGAGACGCATGCCCGACAACGACCTCACCGGATTCCTGATCATCGGCCTGGTGTTCGTGGTGGCCGACGGCCAGGTGCTCTACCGCGGCGGCCGGCGCTACCTCAGCGGGCCGGACGGCGGTGAGGGGTCGGGCTCGCTGGCGTGGATGGTGGTGACCGTCTTCCACCTGGTCTCCTTCGGCGTACTCGCGCTGCTGTCGGTGGTCGGCCCGCAGTGGTCGGGGTCGACGGCCGCGCTGGTCGGGCGGCTCGGCGTCTTCCTGCTGCTGATGGCCGTGGCCCACGTGCTGACGCTGGCCGTGCTCGCCCGCCGCCGTCAGGACCGGATCGTCGAGGAGCACTTCCAGGAGCGGGAGGGCGGCACCGAAACCTACGCCCGGCCCGCCACCGAGGTGGTCGTCGAGCCGGTGGCGACGGACCCGGCATGGCGCGCCACCACCACCCCGGTGCCCGGCCAGGACGGCCCCCGCCCGCAGGTGGCTCCCGATCTCGGCAACCACGGCCCGTACCGCACCTGACCTGCACCGCGGCGTTCACCGGATCGATGGAATCCGCCCGGCGAGCCGCGGCTTGGCGCTGCCCGGCCTCCACCGGCCGTGATTGGATCTTCACGGCCGGTGCGTGAGGAAGGAAACTGCGGTGCGAACGTCCCGAGCAGGACTGGTGGTGGCGGTCTCGGTCCTGGTGGCGGCCACGGCGCCCGCCGCGGCCACCCCGGCCGACCCGCTCGCGCCCTACCGCGGGCAGGAGGTCTCCTGGGGCGCCTGCCCGTTCAAGCAGCGCACCAAGCCGCCCACGGCGGAGTGCGCGCGGATCACCGTCCCGCGGGACTGGGCGGCCCCCGCGGCCGGGATCGACCTGCAGGTGGCGATCAGCCGGGTCGCGGCCACCGGCGGCCGGCAGGGCGCGATCCTGGTGAACCCGGGCGGACCCGGCGGCCGGGGCACGTCGCTCGCGGGCGCGCTGGCCGGGCTGGAGCCGTCGCTGAACGAGCACTACGACATCGTCGGGATGGACCCTCGCGGCACCGGCCAGGAAGGCGGCCCCGACGACGGGTACGTCTGCCGGGTACCGCTGGGGCGCCTGCCCCAGGAGGACGACCTCGACGCCCGCGACCGCTCGGCGGCGAGCATCGCGCTGCACCAGCGGACGCCGCGCGTGCTGGCCGAGGCGTGCCAGAGCGACGCGGTCGCGCCGTTCATCACCACCTGGCAGACCGCGCACGACATGGACCTGATCCGCTCGCTGCTGGGCGACGAGAAGCTGAACTACCTCGGCTTCTCCTACGGCACCTGGCTCGGTGCGAAGTACGCGTCGCTGTTCCCGGAGCGGGCCGGGAAGCTGGTGCTCGACTCCAGCGTCAACTTCGAAGGCCGCCTCCAGGCCGCGTTCGAGGCGTTCCCGAAGATCGACCAGCGCCAGTTCGACCGCGTCTACGCGCCGTGGCTGGCCCGCCGGTTCCCGGAGCAGCTCGGCAAGACCGCCGGCGAGGTCCGGGCGACGTGGGAGAGGCTGCGGGCCTACTTCAAGACCCAGGGCGTGCCGCCCGACGTCTTCGACTCGGTCTTCGTCGGCAACGGCAGCAGCCGGCAGTGGATGACCGGGGCCCTGATCCTCACGAAGGGCGCGGCGGCGCTCGCCGGCAAGACCACCCCGCCGCCCGCGGCGTTGCGCAGCGACCTCGACCGGGCGTCGCGGGCGGTCTTCGGCCGTCCGGCGGACCGGCTGACCGCGGCCGACGTGGCGGCCGACCCGCCGGAGCCGGACTACGCCGACGTCCCGGGGACGCGGCTGGCCGTGGCGTGCGGCGACCAGCCGACGCGGACGGCGAGCTGGTACAAGCTGCTCAGCGACCTGCAGGGGCCGACCTACCCGCTGTTCGGCTGGGCCTACGGCCTCAGCGAGGCGTGCGGCTTCTGGTCCGACCCGCCCCGGCAGTCGCTGCCGAAGCTCTCGGCGGCCGCCGCGAAGAACATCCTCGTCGTCCAGGGCGAGTTCGACCCGCAGACCGGGTACGAGCAGGCGGAGGCGGCGGCGCGGGCGGCCGGGATCCCGATGATCTCGGTGGCGGATTCGCCGTTCCACGGCCAGTACGCGGTCAGCGGCAACTCCTGTGTGGACGATCTGGTGAACGGCTTCTACCTCGGCGGCGCGCGGCCGGCGGCCACCATCTGCCCGGGTGTTCCGCTGCCCGGGGAGAACAAGGTGTACCCGGTGCCGGGCCCGGCGGGCGAGCCGTCCCAGGCGTCGGCGCCGGTGCCCCGGGACGCCCGCTCGGACGTCCGGGACCGGCTTCAGGACGACATCAGCGCGGTCAACCGGGGTCGCTGATCCGGTAGGCCACGCCGAGGCGCTCGATGTCCTCCAGGTCCTCGGGGTACAAGCCCCGGCCGGTGAACCGCTCGACCGCGACCAGGCCCTTTTCGTTGCCGTCGCGGTAGTTCTCGAGGTCGAGACCGGCCAGCGCCGCGGTGACCTCCTCGTCCGCGGACGGCTCGTGCAAGCCGGGTTCGAACGACGAGAGGAGCGTGCCGGCCTTGGCGAAGGACAGGCGCGTCACCGCGTTGACGTTCCAGAACATGCTCGCCGCCCGGCCGGCCCGGGAGGCCGCGGTGAGCACGTCGGCGTGGGAGCCGGAGTAGCCGTTCTCCTCGATCGCCACCACGACGCCGTCGAGGTCCAGGACGGCCAGCCACGGGTCCGCGTACGCCTCGCGCAACTCGGGGAGGGGTTCGGGCCGGGCGGGGTCGGCGCCGAACGCGCGGATGACCTCCTCCGCCGGGAGGCCGGTGGCGACGGTGACCGTCGCCGCGACGGTCAGCCGGGACCGCCCGATCCAGCGGTAGCGCACCTCGGGCCGGTCTGCGGGCGGCGGCTCCGGCTCGCCGCGCAGGTGGTGGCCGAGGCGGTCGGCCCGGGCGTGCACGACCGGGGGCTCGGGCGGCGCGGCCCAGATCCAGAGGTCGTAGCTCTCGGCCTCGGGGTCGTCGCGGCCGTAGGCGTGCACGCGGACGCGGTAGTCACCGGGCCACGGCGGGGTCGTGACGGTCTTGACGTGGGGCCAGTGCGCCGTCGTCACGCCCCGGCCCACGCCGGCCGAGCCGTGCTCCGCGTGCCAGCTGAGGTCGACGACTTCTTCCCAGCCCAGGGTTTCCGCCGTGGCGGGCGGCTCGGCCAGCACCCGGATGCCGACGCTGACCGTGCCGTTCTCCGTGCCGGTGCGGACGGCCACGCCGCCGTCGATGACCTCGGCCAGGCCGTTGCCGGCGAAGTCGTGCGGCACGGCTGGGGTTTCGCTTTCGGCCAGGGCGAAGACGTGGTCGCGGACGGCCACGGACGTGCTGCCGGACTGCGGCAACCGATACTCGGCTCGTTCCTTGTCCCGCAACGCTTCCGCGTAACCATCGGGCATCGGCGTCCCGCGCAGCAGGCTCGCGGCCACTCCCAGCGCCGTCCCGACGATGGCGGCGACCTCCGGGCGGCCTGCTTCGCGGGCGACGATCGTCGCGGTCACCAGGGCGATCGCGAGGTGGTGGGCGCCGTGCGCGGCCGCGATGGCGGCTTCGTCGCCTTCGATCGTATGCGGGATTTCGGCTGCCACGCTGACGGTCAGCTCCGCGACCAGGTCCAGCAGACCGGGCCGGAGCTGGTGCAGCGACCGCGTCTCCCGCAGGGCGTCCGCTTCGCTGTCGGAGGTGAGGAAGCCGTAGGCGCCGTCCGGCGGCGGCTTCAGCGCGGCGGCGACCGAGGGTGCCGGGATCGCCAAGCTGGTCAGAGGCAGCTCGACCGCGCCGTGGACGCGTTCGACGAGCCACGACGGCAGGGTTCTGAGCGACTTCAGCACCTCGGGCTCGGGGATGTCCGGGAACCGGCGGCGTTCCGGTTCCAGCCGCAGCCGGCCCAGCGCCGCGGCGGGCGCGGGCGGGATCACGGCGCGGACGGTCGGCACGACGGCGGCCACAGCGGCGGCAAGGTCCTCCCCCATGCGCACCACTGTGCCAGAAACCGGGGCCGGAGCTGCGGATCTCCGGAAATTGTCGGACCCCTCCCGTAGCCTTCGGCCCAGCATCGACCGACTTTGGGGGGCAGCAATGACCGAGACCTTCGTCCCGGACCCGGCGTGGAGAAAGCACGTCCACGTCCGGCGCGGCGGCTGGTTCCCGCCGGACACCGAGCCGGCGGCGGACGCGGCCGGGTGGTGGCAGGCCGCAGTGGCCGGCGAAGACGTGGCGAGGGCGGCGCTGCGGAATCCGGCGAGCGATCCGGATCTCGTCCTCGCCGCCCGCGCGGGCGGCGCGGCGGGC
>NZ_JBSGJD010000091.1:0-32352 GCF_053605405.1 Amycolatopsis sp. NPDC003861 | reverse complement strand
AGCGGATCGGGGGTGGGACCCCAGGTCCTAAGGGGGCGCCGCAGCCGCACCCCGGGCCGCCGGGGCTGCAGCCCGGGCGGCCGGACGTCACTCACGTCGCGAGCAGCCATGCCCGACCCGCCTTGATCGCGGAGCAGAGCGGCTGCTCGCCGCGTTACGCCTTGTCGGCCGCCATCGCTTCCTGCAGACTTCGCGGCCGCATGTCGGTCCAGTTCTCCTCGACATAGGCGAGGCTCTCGGCTCGCGTCGCCGGACCGAACTTGACCTGCCAGCCGGCCGGAACGTCCTCGAACGTCGGCCACAGTGAGTGCTGGCCCTCGTCATTGACCAGGACGAAGAACTCACCGTTGTCGTCGTCGAAGGGGTTCACAGTCATGAGTCAGCTCCCGAGTTGAGGTTGGTCAACAGCCCGTTGACAATGCGACTGATCTCAGCCGCATTGTCAACGGGCCAGTACATGCCACGCGAACATCACCTGGAGCGGCAGCTCATGAAGTCACCGCGCCTGCCGCTCGTCAACGAAGGCAAGAAGGGCATCCACACCCGACTTGAGAACGTCTGGATCCACGCAGAAGGCGATCCGCACGAGGTTGTCCGCATGGGAATCAGTGTCCATCGCTACCAGAGCGCCTCGGTCATCGAGCTGCGGACGCAACCCGAACCCCGAGCCGGCAACAACGGCCACACTACGTTCCGCGAGCAACTGCGCCGAGAAGGCCTCCGCTCCCAGACCGGTGCTACTGATATCCACCATCGCGTACCACCCGCCGGCTGGGAGCTCGCGGATCAGGCCGGCGTCTCGAAGTGCCGGTAACACGGTGTCTCTGTTCTGCTGTACCAACTTGCGGTTCGCCTGTGCAGCATCGGGCATCTCCAGCGCCGCGATTCCGCCGTACTGCACCGGTGTCGGCGGAGCGATGATGCCGGCCTCTTGCACCACCCTCATCCCGGCGGCTGCCTCGTCCGTCGCCGGCACGACGTAGCCGAGCCGGTAGCCCGTCATCGCCAGGCTCTTGGAGAACGTGAAGACGCTGTGCACGATCCGCTTCTCCACGGGCAGTCGGCGTTCACTTGCCGCCAGGGACAGATGTTCGCCCTCGTACACGAAGTGCTCGTATGCCTCGTCGCTGATCACGTGCCATCCACGATCGCGCGCGAGCGTGAGCAGACCCTCTATCCGGTCCGCGTCCAGTACCGCGCCGGTGGGATTGGCCGGCGAGTTCACCAGAAGGATCCGGCTGTTGGGTCCCGACTTCTCGGCGATCGATTCGAGGTCCGGGAAGTACCTGTCGTCGAGTGAGTAGAACACCGGGCGCAGACCCGCGAGCAGGCTCTGCTGCACATGGATCGGCCAGTGCAGCTCCGGAAGCAGGATCTCGGTCCCCGGTTCGGCCAGCGACAGCAGCAGCGCCTGCAGTCCTTGACAGGAGCCCGGCGTGACGAAGATCCGCGAGCTCGGCGCGTCGATGCCGTTCTCCCGTTTCAGCTTCGCAGTCAACGCGCGCCGCAGTTCCGGAAGACCTTCGACAGCGGTGTACGTCGTCCGGCCGGCCCGCTGAGCTTCCGCGATCGCCTCGGCGACCTCGGGAGGGGAGGTGAAGTACGGCTCTCCGACGTGAAGTCTGGTCACCGGTGCCCCGGTGGCCAGCGCGCGGGCGTCGGCGGCACGAAAGATCTCGTGCAGCGACGACGACGGAATCGCGGTGGCAATAGGTGGATGGCTCATCGTTTCGTTCCCCAACTCATGGTCAGCTGCGCGGTCACTGTCAGGTCGAGACACTGCTGCTGGGCGGATAAATGCTCACGACACCGCCCGACGCCGCAGACCATCGATCGCTACGTCGGCGAAGACGTCCTCGAGCAGGTCACCGACTGCTGAGAAGACGTGGAAGTGCCCACCCGAGCGACGACGTACGGAGAACGACCCAGTGGTGACTTCGCCCCACTCGACCAGCTCGGACTCGTTCACGAGTGGATCGCCGTCGCCGTGGTAACAGATCACCGGACAGTCGAGCGAGGGTGGGTTCACCGGCGGTTCGTAGAGCTCGTTGGCCCTGATATCCGAGCGCAGAATCGGCAGCAGAACCTCACGCAAGTCGGCGTCGGCGGCAATCTCCGGCTCAACTCCACCGTGGCCGCAAACGATCGACCACAGTTCGTCGTCGTCATGGAGATGGGTTTCCCCCCCACCGGCCAGCCGCGGCGGAGGCGACGCCGAGATGACGAGCTGCACCGGGCGTACTCCGCTGCGCTGCAACGCGAGCGCGGTCTCGTAGGCCACCAAAGCGCCGAAACTGTGCCCGAACAACACCAGCGGGGCGTGGGACTCGAGGGTCAGGAGTTCCGCGCTCACGGACGACGCCATCCGCCGGACATCCTCCACGGCGGATTCGGCGAACCTGTCGCCACGACCCGGGTACTGGGCCACCACCAGTTCGGCCTGGGCGGGCAGCTCGTTGGCAAAGCCGGCGTAGCTCGCGGCCGCACCACCGGCGTGCGGAAAGCAGACGAGCCGGATCGCCGGCCGCGGGATGACGTTCGGCCACCGCAGCCAACCTCGGTTCCCGGTAGGAGTCATGACCTCCACCTCACGCTCAAGCAGACGTGCTCAATCAGAGCCTTGCACCTCTGCGGGTGGCCAGGCTCAAATCTTTCGGCTCTCAGTCACCGGTGAAGGAACTACGCAAGACATCCCGGACTCGACGAATCGCCTAGTCACGCTGGCAGTTGCTGTCCGCACAACGGTCCGGCTGAAGGAGACGCAGGTGGGTGCTGGCGAGTTTCTCGATCTCACGGATCCGGCGACGTTTGTCCGGCACGAACCCCGTGACTACTGGCAGGAGATTCGGCCGCAGCATCCCATCTACTGGCACGACTCCCCCGGCGATCTGCCGGGATTCTGGGTGGTCACCAGGTTCAGCGACATCCAGGCGGCGTACCGCAACGCCAAATCCCTGAGCTCGGCGCGCGGCACCGTGCTCGACGTACTACTGCACGGCAACGACTCCGCAAGCGGCAAGATGCTCGCCGTCACCGATCGCCCCCGCCACCAGCAGCTGCGGAACCTGATGCTGCGGGCGTTCTCCCCCAAGGTCCTCGGACCGGTGGTCGAGCGGGTCGAGCAACGCACCCGGAGTCTGGTCGCCAGCGTGGTCGATGTGGGCACGTTCGACTTCGCCGCCGAGGTCGCCGAGCACATCCCGATGACGACGATCTGCGATCTCCTGTCGATCCCCGACGGCGACCGCGCCGACCTGCTCAGGTGGAACAAGCTGGCCCTGTCCGCGGACAGCGAGGAGGTCGACGACCTCGACTCGCTGATCGCCCGCAACGACATCGTTTCCTACTTCATGGATCTCGCCAAGCATCGCCGGGAGAACCCAGGCGACGACGTCATCACCATGATCGCGAGCACACAGGTCGACGGCGAACTGCTCAGCGAAGAGGAGGTCGCCCTGAACTGCTACAGCCTCATCCTGGGCGGCGATGAATCGTCCCGGATGTCAGCGATCGGAGCGGTCAAAGCGCTGGCCGAGAACCCTGGGCAGTGGGCCGCGCTGCAGGCCGGCGTCGCCTCCCTCGACGACGCGGTCGAGGAGGTGCTGCGCTGGGTCACGCCCGCTATGCACTTTGCCCGGACCGCGCTCACCGACCTGGAGATCGCCGGTCAGAAGATCCGGGCCGGGGACATCGTCACTTTGTGGAACACCTCGGCCAACGACGACGAGACAGTGTTTCCCGATCCGCGAACCTTGGACCTGGCACGCAAGACCAACAAGCACCTCACCTTCGGCCACGGGCCCCACTTCTGCGTCGGTGCGTTCCTGGGCCGGGCGGAACTGCGGGCCCTGTTGTCCTCGCTCGCGGAGTCGGTGCGTTCAATCGAGCTGGCTGGCACGCCCTCGCGGATCTACTCGAACTTCCTGTTCGGCTACAGCAGTTTGCCCGTCAGCTTCCGGTGAGCGGACCCGTCTCAGTCGCCGGTCAGACGGCCCTCTCCACCACTAGCGCCAACTCCGAGATACTGCCGGCCTCGAAGAGTGAGCGGATCGGGATCTTGATGCCGAGGTCCTGCCGGATCCGCGCGGCCAGCTTCGTCGCCAGCACAGAGTGCCCACCGATCTCGAAGAAGTTCTGATCCGGGGTGACCACCGGCAGGCCCAGGAGCTCGGCGACGATCGCGCACAGCACATCGGCGTACGGCATACCCTCCTGCCAGCTGAGCTGTTCGGCAGGGGGCTCGGCGGGGCGCGGTCGCAACGCCTTCCGGTCGATCTTTCCGTTGTGCGTCGTCGGAAGCTGGTCGAGCAGGGTGACTGTCGACGGCACCATGAATTCCGGCAACATACGGCGGACATGGTGGCGCAGTTCCGACTCGGTCACTTCCACCCCCGGCGACGTCGTCACGTACGCAACCACACGGGCGTCTGCCAGTTCCCCTTCCACCGCAGCGACGGCGAGTTTGACCGCGGCGTGACCGGCCAAGGCTGTCTCGACCTCGGCAAGCTCGACCCGGAAGCCACGAACCTTCACCTGGGCATCGGCGCGACCCGAGAAAAGGAACTCTCCATCAGCCCGACGCGAGCCGCGGTCGCCGGAGCGGTACATCCGGCTGCCGGGTGCTCCCTGTGGATCGGCGACAAAACGGGTGGCAGTGAGGCTCGGACGGTTGAGATAACCGCGGGCCAGCCCGGGCCCGGACAGGTACAGCTCCCCTTCGGCGCCGTCGGCAACTTCTTGCATGCGCTCGTCGAGCACCTGGACGGTCTCGCCGAGCCAAGGCGTCCCGATGGTGATCTCGTCGACAGCCGGGTCGACCGGTCCGCTGAGGGTGGAGCCGACAGTCACCTCGGTCGGACCGTAACCGTTGAAGAGCCGTCGACCGGGTGCCCACTTGCGGACCAAGGTCGGCGTACAGGCATCGCCCGTCGACATCACCGTGCCGCCTAGCAGAACGCCATCGGCGTCAGTGGCACTCAAGGCCACCGGCGGCAAGGTCGCGTGGGTGATCCGGTGCTTCAGCAGGGTTTCCCGCAACGGATCTCCCGGCAGGACGTCGTCCGAGGACACCATGACCAGCGCGGCTCCGGACAGAAGCGCCAGGGTGATGTCCCAAAATGCGGCGTCGAAGCTGATCGACGCCCACTGCAGCACCCGGTCACCAGGGCCCGGACCGATTCGGTGCGCGTGAGTTGCGAGCATGTCGCCCGTACCTGCATGGGTCACCGCCACGCCCTTCGGCGTACCAGTGGAGCCTGACGTGTAGATCACGTACATCAAATGGGATGTGTACAACGGAGACAGCCGCTCAGCGTCAGTCAGGTCGCCGGTCGCCTCACCTTGGATGTCCTCCTGCAGGTCAGGGTCGTCGATCACGTAGTCGGCCACCTCGTCACTCAGGCGGGGAACCTGGCTCGACCGGATCACCAGGACGGGGCTCGCGTCGTCGATGATGTGCGCCAGCCGATCATCGGGGTAGGTCGGGTCCAGCGGAAGATACGCGCCGCCGGCCTTCAGCACGGCCAGCAGCACGATGATCAGCTCGTCCGAGCGCGGTATGGCGACCGCCACCAAGGAATCCGGCCCGACTCCCAGGGCCACCAAGCGCCTGGCCAGCTGGTTCGCGTGGGTGTTCAGCTCGGTGTAACTCAAACTGATGTCACCGAAGATGACCGCGGGCTGGTCGGGGAAGCGGGCAACAGTCGACTCGAACAACTCCGGAACCGTGGACAAGGTCAACTCCTTGGATCAGCCGACTCGTGGAAGGGACGACGCACCTGCTACGGACCCTAGAAGCCCAGGCCGATGACGACCATCGAACTGACAGAGACAGGACAGCGACCCACACGGGCCTCCTGTCGCGTCTCTGTCAGCACGATTGCCTGACGGCGGCGGATGCCGGATGGTGAAGACCGTTGGCCTGTCGTACCGCTGATCCTCAGTTCGATATCTAGTCTGATCGGGAGCCGAGATGCTCGAAGGCTGCGTTTCCTGGCCCGACGAACTCGCCGAGCAGTATCGCCGCCAGGGTTACTGGCAAGGGCGATCGCTGGGCGAGCTCCTGGAGGCGGCCTGCGCCGAACATGCCACCAAGGTGGCTGTCGTGTACGGCGAGCAGCGGCTCACGTACGCGGACCTCGCAGCCCGCTCCGACCTCGTAGCCCGGCAGTTCGTAGCTCGTGGGATCGGCCCGCTCGATCGGGTCGTCGTGCAGTTGCCGAACGTGCCGGAGTTCGCGACCGTGGTTTTCGCGTTGTTCCGGCTGGGTGCCATTCCGGTGCTGGCTCTGCCGGGGCATCGCAAGCACGAGCTCGTTCACCTGGCCTCGCAGTCCGGCGCCGTCGCACTGATCGTGATGAGCGAGTTCCGAGGCTTCGACTACCGGCAGCTCGCCCACGAGGTGCAGCAAGCCGTCCCGGGGGTCGAGCAGGTGCTGATTGCGAACGAGCTCGCCGACAGCGCGCCGGAGACGCGGTATCCGCAGGTCGATCCGTCCGAGCCGGCTTTCTTCCTGCTCTCCGGCGGGACGACTGGCCGGCCGAAACTGATCCCCCGCACGCACGACGACTACGCGTACAACATGCTGGCTACCGCGGACGCGCTCCGGGTCGACAGCACGTCGACGTACCTGGCCGTGAACCCGGTCGCCCACAACGCCGCGCTCGGTTGCCCTGGGCTGTTCGGAACGCTGCTCGTCGGTGGCAAGGTCGTACTCGCCCCGACTTCTCGGCTGGCGGAGCTGATCGGGCTCATCCGTGCGGAGCAGGTCACGCTCACCACGTTGGTACCGGGAACCGTGCGGCTTTGGATCGACTACGCGCAGCGGACGCCTGTCGACCTTTCCGGCGTCCACTTGCAGATCGGCAGTTCCAAGCTGACACCAGTGCAGGCCGAGGAAGCGTGCCAGTTCCTGAACTGCGACCTGAGTCAGTGGTTCGGTGTCGGCGAAGGGCTCCTCACCTACACTCGGCTCGACGACCCGGATGAGGTGAGGTTCAACACCGAGGGCCGTCCAATGGCTCCCGACGACGAAATCCGGGTTGTGGACGACGCCGGCCACGACGTACCGGACAACGTCGAAGGTGAGCTCCTGACGCGAGGTCCGTACACCATTCGCGGCTACTACCGTGCCGAACGGGAGAACGCCGACTCCTTCACGTCGGATGGGTTCTTCCGAACCGGGGACCTGGTGCGACGTAGGTCGGACGGCAACATCGTCGTCGTCGGCCGGCTCAAGGACGTGATCAACCGGTCTGGCGACAAGATTCCGGTCGAGGAGGTCGAGGAACAGCTCATGGCGCACCCCGGCGTCCGGGACGCGGCGGTCGTGGGGGTCGAGGACCCAGTACTGGGTGAGCGCACCTACGCATTCGTCGTACTGCGAAACGAGAGCGTCGAACTCCAAGCCCTGAAGGTGTTCCTGCGAGATCGCGGTCTCGCGACCTACAAGATCCCGGACAAGCTCGTGTCCGTCTCCGAACTGCCCCGCACGCCGGTAGGCAAGGCAGACAAGGTCGCACTGCGCGCCCTGGCCGCCCTCACCCCGCCCGGCGCCGGCAGACAGGCGGCATGAAACACCCCCGCGCCGGGCTCCGAGTTCGGCGCGGGGGCTCGCCGCGCAAGCGTGGGCGTCGCCTTCGAAGATCACCTCGCCCTGGATCCTGACTTGCTGGGCCCAAGGTGTCGACGAGGGGCCGTCACCCCTTCCTGGCCCCGGAGGTGCCGGTGTACAACCCCGACGCTGGATTCCCCGGAGTGGTCGTCGAACTTGGCTACACCGACGTGCCGGCCGCCGCAGCCTGGCTCACCCGGGTCTTCGGCTTCCGCGAACTACTCCGCCAAACCTTCGACGGCACTGTCTGCCACGCCGACCTGCACACCGGTGCCGGCGTCGTCATGCTCGCCAAGGTCGGCGGGCGGCTCACCATCCCGCCCACCGGTGTGCCGGCCGTGGCTCAGGTGATCGTCTGGGTCGATGACGTCGACAAGCACTACGCCCACGCGCGCGCCGAGGGCGCCCGAACCCTCCACGAACCCCGCGACAAACCCTGGGGCCTACGGCAGTACCTCGCCCTCGACCACGAGAACCACCTGTGGGAGTTCACCGAGCACGTCCGTGACGTCCCCGCCGCCGAGTGGGGAGCGACGACCTTCGCATGATCGAAACCGCCTCGCTACAACGGTTCCGCGAACGCATGCAGCCGGATCAGGTGGTCCGGCCGCCGTCGACCGGTAAGAGCACACCGGTGACCCACCCCGACGTGTCGTCATCGAGGAGCAGGGTGATCCACCGGGCGATCTCATCGGGTTCGCCGAACCTCTCCAACGGGGTCGACGCCAGCAAGTCCGCACGGAGGGTCTGGGTCTGTGGACCGGTAAGCCCCAGGTCGTCGTACATCGGCGTGTCGACCGGGCCGGGCAGGATCGCGTTCACCCGGACCTGTGGCGCCAGCTCCCGTGCCCACGACCGGGTCAGGCTGTTCACAGCGGCCTTCGTCGCGCCGTAGAGGGATCGGTTCGGCATCGCCAGAACGCCACCGACCGACGACACGTTCACCACCGCGCCACGATGCTTACGCAGTTCCGGCAAGCAGGCCCGCAGCACGTTCACCGGTCCACGGATGTGCACTTCGAACATGGCGTCCAGATCGGACGGCGAGGAAAACTCGATCGGCGCGAAGCGCGCCAGGCCCGCATTGTTGACGACTCCGCTCACCGGACCGCACCGATCCGTCAGAGTCCGTACCGCGTGCTCGACCTCGGCTGCCGAACCGACGTCGGCGGGCAGCGCCACCACCTCACCGGGCTCGTCGCTGAGGTCATCGCGCAGAGCCAGCAGTGGTTCCTTGCGCCGACCGATCGCGCCTACCCGCGCGCCTGCCCGGCACAACCTTGCACACGTCGCACGGCCGATCCCCGAACCGGCGCCGGTCACGACCACAGTTCTGCCGGACAAGCTCATCCGCGTACGCTCCTCACTTGCAGTTTCCACGACGCTTCGCCCACAGCCGGCCGCATGCTGACGGCACCAGACGCTACACGTGCCCCACGACACCGACGACACCTACGAAATGTCTTTGAAAGATGCTTCAGATCGGTCTTTCAGAGTTCTGTTGAGCAGTCGAAACGTTGGCAAGATAAATGTTAGCGTGTGACACCGTACTAGTTGGGGGTGACGACAATGACGACCATCTGGGGCGACTTGGACCGACAGTACTCGCCCAGCTCGTGCATTACCGACATCGAGTACTACCTACACGAGTACGCCACACGTAGCGCCGGCGCCCGAGCCACATACCGGCATCATACCGTGCACTATGGACATTCCGATGTCGAGCAACTTGACCTCTTTCCGCATTACGACGCCAACACACTGCTGGTTTACGTGCACGGCGGCAACTGGCAGCAGCTCAGCAAGAACGAGTCGAGCTTCGCCGCGCCTGCCGCCTTGCACGCCGGCGCGGCCTTCGCTGCCCTGGGCTACGGTCTCGCACCGAACTACGACCTCGACGCGATCGTGGCCATGGTGCGCCGTGGCCTGCTGTGGCTGGTGGACAACGCGGAAACCTATGGCATCGCGCCGGGCCGGATCCACCTCAGCGGCAGCTCAGCGGGTGCGCACCTGGTCGCCATGGCCCTGACCGACGGCTGGCTGCCCGACGGGCGGACACCAGCCGAAGTGTTCGGCTCGGCCACACTGCTCAGCGGCATCTACGACCTCGACCCGGTCCGGCACAGTTACGTCAACGATGCACTGGGCCTCACGGAGGAATCGGCTCACCGCAACAGCCCCGTCCAGCACGCCCCAGTCAAGGCGCCACCGATCACCGTCGCCCGTGGCGGACTCGAGACACCGGAGTACGCCCGTCAGCACGACAACTACGTCGCTGCCCTACGTGCGAACGGAATCACCGTCGAGGAAATGGTCCTCGCGCACCGAAATCACTTCGACCTGCCGTTCGACCTCGCCAACCCGGACACACCTGTCGGCAGCACCTTGGTTCGGCTGCTGACCGGCAACACCTGAAGTCCGCACCAGAGGCTTTGCTTCAGGAGCTCATAGCCTCCAGGATGTATCCTCGGCCCCACGCGGTGCGGATCGACAGATCGATCGACTGAAGCCTTCGGCGGAGCCGCATAATATGCAGGTCGAGCGAGTTCCTTGTAAGGGTGGTTACCTGCGTTGCCAAATAGTTCGTGAGCTCGTTGCGGTACACTACTTCGCCGAAGCGTTCGACGAGCAGGGCCATGAGGTGGGCCTGAGTGGTCGAGATCGTGATCGAGTGACTTCCGAAACTCAGCGTTCCCGCCGAGTCGATCCTCGGCGCCCGGCGGCTGTCGAACCGGTTCTGCAAGGCATTGACCCTCGCATCCAGGTCGACCCGAGATATCGGTTGGCGAGCCCAATCTTCAATCGGATCGTTGCTGACCGGCGGTACCGCGCCTCCTTCTACGACGAGTAATCGAGGTACCCCCTCAAGCTGATAGCGGTTCCGCAGGTCCGCCTGCGCGGGCCACCTGACGAAGACTACGTCGGAGTTCCGACTCCCCATCATTAGTCCTCCAGTCCCAATCAGTAATCGCTTGTAGAAGTGTTCATCCCCGAGCTCTGCGGCGCCGACGTCGACTGGAGGGACTGAAGGCCTCCCGCCCCGGGGCGAGCGGAACGCCCGCGCCGCGACTCACCGCGGCGGCGAGCGCGTCGGCGTCGGGTCGGCCAGCCGGACGCGCACACCGCTGCGGGTCAGCGCGAGTCCGATCGACGTGCCGATCGTGCCGGCGCCGAGCACGGTCACAGTGCGGAGGTCCACGAGATCGACGGTACGGCCGCCTCTCGGAGGTCGTCCTCTCTTCGAGTGCACACTCCCCCGTTCATCCTGGGGTGAACTCGTGGTTCTGCAAGCACCTGGATGGCCTTTGCGGGGTCGTCCGGCGCGTCCGGGGCCAAGAACCTGCGGCGCAGGCGCCGAACGTCGTCGCCATCATCGCGCCCCTGGTCAGGCCGCGATCCGCAGCTCGGGACGGGCCAGATCGCGGCTCATACCGCGTGGGAAGGTGTCGGAGGCCAGCGTGATCGCGATGGGCGGATCGGTCGGTTGCAGTTCGCGCAACCGCAGGTACACCTTGGTGGCGCCACCCGGCGACATGGCGACCGGCTGCCGAACCGTGCCGAGGTAGATGCTCTCCGCGCCCTCGGCGACCGCGAGCACGGTCCACCGCCCTGGCGGCACGTCCGAGATGGTCAGCCTGGTCGAGCCGACACCGGTCTGCGCGGCGTACGCCACGGGCCCGCACTGCGGGATGCGCTCGGCGAACAGGCCGACCAGCACGTTGGCCGGGGCGGCCTCGGCGGGCAGGTCGACCGTGGCGGACATCGACGCCGCACCCTGCACGGGCAGCCCGTTCGCGCCGGGCAGTGCCTCGGCCGGGGGCACCCGGTGGAAGTCGGGGCTCACGGCGAGCAGCAACTCGCGTACCTCCGGGCTGCGGTACTGGGTGGGGGTCATCCCGACCGCCTTGGTGAACCGGCTGGTGAACGTGCCGACGCTGTTGTAGCCGACGCTGCACACGACGTCGGCCACGGTGAGATCGGTGGTCAGCAGCAGCCGCTTGGCCTCGAACATCCGGACGGCGGTCAGGTAACGGCCCGGCGTCACGCCCGTCAGCTCCGCGAACACCCTGGAGAGATGAAAGGGGCTGACGAACACCTCAGCCGCTATCTGGCCGAGGGTGATGGGGTCGAAGTACCGATCGCGCATCGCCGAAATTGCTTGCTGGACGGCAAGTTGCATAGGTCTCTCCTCCGGTCCTCGAGAACGATCCGCAACCGCCGGATCCACTCGCCTCCCCCATGAACTCCAGCATTTGCGGCTCAGTCCGGAACCCTGGAGACAAAGATGTGCTACCTGCTGTGGTCCGTGCTCACTCGCGGCCTCTCACTCGCTTCCGAGTCACCGCACGTCCCTGACCGGGCGGCTCGGCCCCAGTTCGCGTCGTGGTCTGCCCCGGCCACGACCCACCGGAGCGCCACGCGAGGTGCGGCGACGTTCCGGCTCGTCATTGCTTCCGACGTCTGTGTCGACGAATCGCGCCGTCAACCTCGTCTGGGAACTAGCATGACCCCACCTGTTCTCGCGCACGTCAAAGTGGGGTCAAAGACCAGGCAAGTCAGTGGCACCCAGCCGATGGCACGGGCAGCGCGGACGCGGTTGGCCGCTGGGGGCCGGCCGCATCACCTGATTGTCGTAACCACAGGTCACCCAGCAGGTGGTTCGGCTGGGACAGAACGGATGGCAATCATCGAACCCGACATCGAAGTGGTCGCCGAAGTGGCTTCCGGCGACGACGTCCTCCCCGCTGCGCGGAAACATCGAGCCGATGTCGCGGTCCTCGACATCGACCTGCCTGGCAAGGACGGGCTGACCGCGGCAACCGAGATTCACGAGCACCTGCCGGACTGCCGATGCCCTCCCGCAGCACAGTGGCCAGCACCGAACCCAGCTCTTGGTGGTCCCAGTCGATACGCACGTCGACGTCGGCGGCTGTGAGCACCGACAAGGCGACGCGGAACTCCTCGTCGAGCGACAGGTCATGCGAGCCGCGGGCCACCGACCTGGCGTCGGCGGCCGCCTTCCTGGCCACCTCCAGGACCTCCACCAACTCCTCCCGCGCTCGCTCCGGGTAGTCGGTGACGAAGCGTTCGACGAGCTCGCACTTGAGGATGATCGCTGAGAGGCTGAACCCGACCAGGTCGTGGACGTCGCGAGCGAACCGCAGCCGTTCTTCGGCCACCGCCATCCGCGCCAGTTCTTCGCGAGCCGCGGGCAGGTCGCCGACAAGGCGAACCAGCCGGGTGAGGCCGTATACGACCAGACCGGTGATGGTCGAGGACACCAACAGGTCTCCGGTGCTGAGCAGGGGACGGTCGAAGACCACCCCCAGCAACCCCATGCTCAGCACGATCGCCGCGGCCGGCGATAACGAGAAGGAAGGACGCAGCGTCACCAACACGCTGCCGATCAAGAATCCCGGGAGGCCGTGCCACACCTCTCCGAACTGGAGCATCGGCAGGTATGGCAACGAGGTACGTGATACCGAGCGCGATCTGCGCGGGGTCGGAGAAAGCCAGTACCAGGCTGACCACCGACAGCCCGCCGATCACGCAGAAGACCACGGTCAGAATCGTCATGGCCAACGTCGGCGCCATCGTCGAGATGATTCGCTCGTAACCGATTGCCGATTCGGCAAGGGCAGCGATTCCGATCTTGGGTCATTCGCCAGTCTGGACTGCCGCGAATGCTCTAACGGCTTTCCACCTTCCGCCTGCATGGCGCACACCGTGATCACCCTTCCGACGCAGGTGAATCCAGCACACATTCCCCGACGCCGATTTCGGCGGGCCAGTCGACTGGACTGTTCGAAGTAGTGTTTGCTGCCATCCTGCGTACTTTCTTGGACTCGATTGGTCATCATTACCCCTCAATATTGTGCAGCACGTGACTAACCAACATACTCATGGTGGTTCGGGAAAGTCAGTGCCGTGCCAGAAATTCTGGTCTCGTGTCGCACCGATATCACCAGTGCACAATCCATGAACCGCATATGCGTTGACCATAGGTACGGCGGGCCGGATTCAAATCGGTATTCGTGGCCGGTGCACTGCCGCGAACACAATCGATCTGCCAATGTTCAGGAATCGACCCTCGCTTGGATCGACATCGAACTGGGTGGACGTCAACCAGCGACGGAAGTCACCGATGGGAGCCACGTATGTTGGATTCCGACCTGGCGTTATGGGACCGATCTGACGACGCCTCGGCCGGGTTCGCCGGCCAGCCCAACGGTGGGCCGCACTTCACCCTGCTCGGCCCCTTGGAGGTCCGCAAGGACGGCGAGGACCACGCACCGACGGCACCGAAGGTGCTCCAGGTGCTGGCGATGCTGCTCATGCGCCCCGGCAAGGTCGTGCAGGGTGACCTGATCATCAAGGAACTGTGGGCGGACGACCCGCCCCGCGGCGGCCGGACCACCATGCAGACACACGTCTGGCAACTGCGCAGGTACATCGAAGCCAACGGATTCGCCAGCGACGGCGACCGGATCATCGTGACCAGGGCACCCGGGTATCTGCTGCGCGTCGACCCTGGCCAGGTCGACGTCGCCGTGTTCCAGTGGCTGGTCAGGGAGGGCAGGGCGCTGTTCGACCGGCAGCACTACGGCGAAGCCGCCACCGTCCTGCGCAAGGCACTGGACCTGTGGGGCGGGCCGCCGCTGGCCAACGTGACATGCGGCCCTGTGCTCTCGGTGTATGCCTCCGACCTGGAGGAACAGCGACGAAACGCGCAGCGCCTGCGCATCCATGCCGAGATCGAGGCGGGCATGTTCTACGACCTGATCGGCGAGTTGCGGTCGCTGATCGCCGCCAGCCCCCTTGACGAGGGCCTCAACGGCCAACTGATGCGGGTGCTCAACCTCAGCGGCAGGCGGATCGAGGCGCTGGAGCTCTACCGGCAGTTCCGGGCAAGGCTGAGCGGCGAGCTCGGCCTCGAGCCGTGTAACGAGCTCCAGGAGCTGCACCACGTCCTGCTCTCGGACCAGTCGCACCGCTGAAGGGGCCACGCGAACAAACCAGCTTTCGAACGCAAACCACAACACCTACACCGCCCTCACCGGCGTAGAGGGGACGCACATCATGACCGGTCGAACCTACGGGCAATTCTGTGGCGTCGCCCGCGCCCTCGAGCTCGTCGGCGAGCGATGGTCGCTGCTCGTCGTGCGAGACCTGTTGCTCGGCCCGAAGCGATACTCGGACCTGCGGCGGACCCTGCCGAAGCTGCCACCGAGCGTGCTTTCCGGCAGGCTCAACGAACTGGAAAAGGCAGGCGTGCTCCGGCGGCGCGTGCTGCCGCAACTGGACGCGGGCGTGGTCTACGAACTCACCGAGTACGGCCGCGACCTGGAACCGGTGCTGTTGCAGCTGGGGTTGTGGGGCGCGAGGGCAATGATCGACCCCGCGCCGGACGACCTGTTCACCATGGACTCCGCGATCCTTTCGCTGTACACGACGTTCCGGCCGGAGCACGCGGCGGGCGTCAACGTCAGCTTCGAGATCCGCTATGGCGACCTGATCGTGCACGCCTTCGTGGACGACGGCGCGCTCAAGGTCGCCGAGGGCGCCCTTCCCGGGGCCGACCTCGTCATCGAGCCGGTCGGCTCGATCCAGCCGCTGCTGAGCGGCAGGCTGAGCCCGCCGGCGGCGATCGAGGCCGGAATCCTGCGGGCGAGCGGCAACCTCACCCTGCTGGACCGGTTCGTCGACCTCTTCCACATCCCGGCGCCCCCGGCCCCGGTGGAGGGCCTCGCCGTCCGCTGACCCTGGCCGCCGTCACTGTTCGGTCACCATCGGCGCGGCCAGGAACTGCTCCGGGATGGCGAACGCGTCGACCAGCGTGCGGGGCGGAGTTGCTTGCACAGCTGGTCGACGGCGGCGACCACGGCCTTGCTCCTGCTCGCGCTCAGCCGCCCGTGTTCGAGTAACCACGCCAGGTCCGCCTCGACGCCCGCCAGCACGTGCAGATCGCAGACGCGGCCGAGCTGCCGCTTTCGCTTGGCTGGCAGGGCTTGCACGTCTCCGGGAGCCGAAGGAAGGGGGAGAACTTGATCGACCTCGCCGCCGACAGCACGCTGCCTCGGACGAAGGTCAAGGAGAAGCTGCGCGACATCGCACGCGAACAGCCCGACCAGCTGTCTCAACGCTGCAACGACCAACAGCGCCGCCTACTCAACCAAGCGATCGTCCACGCCATCCAAGGTCAGCGGGCCGCAGCAACCGGCGCGGAGGGTACAACGAAAAAGGACCACCCGCGATGCGGGTGGTCCTGGCTCGCCGTCAGGCGTCGCGGTCCTACTGCGCAGCCTTCATTCAGGCATTTGTTCTAGTAAGAACCCTAGGGTGGAGCTGAGGGGAATCGAACCCCTGACCTTCTCGATGCGAACGAGACGCGCTACCAACTGCGCTACAGCCCCTTGGTCGTGCTCGTAGAGCTTAGCAGTGCCCCACGAGCACCCCACGCAGGGGGGTCACTCGCCCACCGCACGCCGATATGGCCCGGTCCCAGGCTCGTCCAGCTCCTCGAACGCGGGGTCCTCGTCGTCCAGGTCGACGACCACCGCGCTGCGGCGGACGCGGGATGTCGGGGTCGGGCGGCGCTCGACCACCTCGCGGCGGACCGGCTCCACGACCTCGACGTCCTCGACCTCGGCGCGTTCCTCTTCCACCGGAGCCGAAACCGAAGGAGCCTGAACAGACGGGCGCCGCGGCGCTCGGGTGCCGTTGAAGCGGGCGAGCCGGCGCTGGCGGATCTCCTCCTCGATACGTACCTGGCGGCGCAGGTACACCAGGTACCCGACGAGCACGACGTCGATCACGCCATGCCCCCACCAGGCCAGCGGGAAGACGAAGCCGGCGACGGCGCCGCTGATCACCGCGATCGCGAGCAGGATGACGACGATGCGCTGCCGGAAGCTGTACTTGGCCCGGGCCGCGATTTCGGCGGCTTCGGGGTCGAAGCCGCCGCGGCCAGGCCGGTAGCCGGGGCGGTCACGCTCGGCCCGGCGGCCGTGGGCCGGCTGCGGGAGCGGCTCAGGCTCGGGCTCCGGCTCCTCGACGTCGTCATCGAGCTCGAGCTCGGCCTCCAGCTCGGCGAGGTCGTCCTCGACCGATGGCCGGGACCTCCCGGGATCGTCGGACATGGCGAATTCCTCCCGGTCTTCGTTGCGTCCACTGCGCACGACCCTGGCCGCGAGCGCCGAGTCGGCCGTCCTCGCGACCTGCTGCCGCCTACGCGCGACCATGGGCACGAGTACGACGAGCCATGCCGCGGCGAGCGCGACGATGATCACGGAACTGGGCATCTCCCGTCACCTCCCCCGATCCTTCCACCACGAATCACGTTAGTCACAGGAGTAACAGATCAGGCGGAGGCTCGCCGGGTTCGATCACGGAAAAGCCTCACCGGATTAGGTGAAACTCACAGCATGTGGTAACGCGACTACCGACCCGGGTGGGTAATCACGTTCAGGCGTAGTCGGCGCGGCCCGCGGCGACCAGCCGCGACACCAGCCCGGGCCCGGTTTCCTCGCGTGTCACGGCGTAGCAGAAGTGGTCCCGCCAGCCGCCCGCGACGTCGAGGTAGCGCTCGAACAGACCCTCCCGCCGGTAGCCTGCCTTGGTGAGAACCCGCAGGCTGGCGGCGTTTTCCGGACGCACGGTGGCCTCCAGCCGGTGCAGCCCGGCCGGGCCGAAGGCGTGGTCGGTGACGAGCGCGACGGCGGCCGTCGCCACCCCGCCGCGGACCACTTCGGACGACACCCAATAGCCGATCCAGGCCGATCGGAGCGACGCCCGGATGACGTTACCCACAGTGATCTGTCCGACGAGACGACCGTCCAGGGTGATGGTGAACGGGAGACACTGACCACGGCGAGCGAGCGAACGCAGCGCCGCCCACTGCGACGGCCACGACCAGAAGGCGTTGCGTTCCGGCCACGGGCCGACGCCGGTGGGCTCCCACATTTCGAGGTGCGCGCGGTCCCGGAGCCGGATCCGGCTCCACTCGCCGGCGTCGCGCAGCCGGACCGGCCGGATCGCGGCCTCGCCCGCGGGCACCCGCAGCGGGCCGAGCCGCGCCGGCCAGCCCGGGTGCCGGCTCTCCACCGGATAGGACACGCCCGACACGGAGTTCATCAGGCCCGTTGCGCCAGGAAGGTGACTTGGACCTGTTCGCCGGCGGGGACGTCGGTCGCCTCTTCCGGCACGTTGATCAGGCAGTTCGCCTCGGCCAGCGACGCGAGCAGGTGCGCCCCGGACTGGCCGAGCGGCTGGACCAGGTACTCGCCGTTGGCCTCGTCGCGCAGCAGCTGGCCGCGGAGGAAACCGCGCCGGCCCTGGGTCGAGGTGATCGGCGACAGCAGCCGCGCGCCGACGATCCGCCGGTGCGGGTTGCGGGTGCCGCGCGCCGCGCGGATCAGCGGCCGCACCAGCACCTCGAACACCACCAGCGCACTCATCGGGTTGCCGGGGATCAGGAACGTCGGCACCGAGTCGGGGCCGAGCCGGCCGAACCCCTGGACCGACCCGGGGTGCATCGCCACCCGCGTCATGTCGATCCGGCCGAGGTCGGACAGCGCGGCGTGGACCTCGTCGCCGGTGGCGCCCCCGGCGCCGCCCGCGACCACGACGATCTCCGACATCAGCAGCCGTCCCTCGACGACCTCCCGCAGCCGCTTCGGCTCGCTCGGCACGATGCCGACCCGGCTGACCTCGGCGCCCGCGTCCCGGGCGGCCGCGGCCAGCGCGTAGGAGTTGACGTCGTAGACCTGCCCGACCGACGGCGTCCGGTCGATGTCGACCAGCTCGTCGCCGACGGACACGATCGACACCCGCGGCCGCGGGTAGACCAGGACCTTCGCCCGGCCGACCGCGGCCAGCAGGCCGACCTGGGCCGAGCCGATCGTGTCGCCGCGGCGCACCGCGACGTCGCCGATCTGGACGTCCTCGCCGGCCCGCCGCACGTACCCCGCCGACGGCACCGAGCGGTGCACCGTGACCTTGGCCTGGTGCCCGTCGGTGTAGGCGAGCGGCACGACCGCGTCGGCCAGCGTCGGCAGCGGGGCGCCGGTGTCGACCCGGACGGCCTGGCCGGGCTGGAGCCGCCGCGGCTGGCGCGAACCCGCCGCGATCTCCCCGACGACCGGCAGCTGCACCGGCTCCTGCCCGGCGTTGCGCACGTCCACGCTGCGCACCGCGTACCCGTCGATCGCGGCCTGGTCGAACCCGGGCAGCGCGTGCTCGGCGACCACCTCCTCGGCGCAGAGCAGGCCCTGGGCCTCGGAGATCGCCACGCGCACCGGCTGCGGCCGGACGGCGGCATCCAAGGTCATGGAGATCTGCGCGTCGACCGAGCGCAGCTCGGCCTCGTCCCCGGCCGCCTCGGGCCGTGCCGCGTCGAGGGATTCCGTCATGGGCGCTCTGTCCCGATCCGTTCCGTCAGCCACGCCCGTAAAGATGGACCGTACTCGGGCGTTTCGAGCGCGAAATCGACCGCGGCGCGCAGGAAACCACCCGGATTCCCCAGGTCGTGGCGTCCACCGCGGTGGACGACGACGTGCACCGGGTGCCCCTCGCTGATCAGCAGCGCGACCGCGTCGGTCAGCTGCAGCTCGCCGCCGCTGCCGGGGGTGATCCGCTTGAGCGCGTCGAAGATCGCCCGGTCGAGCAGGTACCGCCCGGCCGCGGCGTAGGTCGAGGGCGCGTCCTCCGGCTTCGGCTTCTCGACCATCCCGTGCACGCGCTTGACGTCGTCGTCGTCGGTGTCGGTGACGTCGAAGACGCCGTACGGGGAGATCTCGGCCTTCGGGATGTCGAACGCGCAGAGCACGCTGCCGCCGAACTGCGCCCGGACCGCGCTCATCCGCTCGAGCACGCCGATCGGCAGCACCAGGTCGTCGGGCAGCAGCACGGCGACGGCTTCGTCGTCGGGCTTCAGGTTGGGCTCGGCCTGCGCAACGGCGTGGCCGAGGCCGAGGGCCTGCTCCTGGATGGCGGTTTCGACGGCGAGGAGGTCGGAGCCCCGGCGGACCTTGGCGAGCAGGTCGGTCTTGCCCTTGCTTTCCAGGTTCTGCTCGAGCTCGGGCTGCTTTTCGAAGTACCGGACCACGGCGTCCTTGCCCGGTGAGGTCACGATGACCAGGCGTTCCGCGCCGGCGGCGGCGGCCTCCGCGGCGACCAGCTCGATGCCCGGGGTGTCCACCACCGGCAGGAGCTCCTTGGGCACGGCCTTCGTCGCCGGGAGGAACCGTGTCCCGAGGCCGGCGGCAGGCACGATGGCGGTTCTGAACGTCTGGGTGGTTGCGGCGCCCGTCATGGGCGCAGAGCCTAACGTGAGGTCATGCACGCGCTGGGCAATGAGCACCTGAGCAAGACGGAGTGGCGTGACCGGGTGACGCGCGCCCGGGCAGGGCAGGCAGCCGAATCCCACGCCAGGGAGGCGTCAGCGCTGGTCAGTGCGGTGTCGAAGGTCACAGCCGGCACCGTGTGCGCGTACCTGCCGTTCGGCACCGAGCCGGGCACGACGGCGTTCGTCGACGCGCTGGTGGCGGGCGGCGCGCGAGTGCTGCTGCCGGTCATCCGGTCGCGGACGGAACCGCTCGACTGGGCCGACTACACGGGCGAGGCCGACCTGGTGCCCAGCACGTTCCGGGGCATCCGCGAGCCGGGCGGGAAACGCCTGGGTACCGCCGCTGTGGGCGAGGCGGAGCTGGTCCTGGTGCCCGCGCTGGCCGTGGACCGCCGGGGCGTCCGGCTCGGGCGCGGGGCCGGCCACTACGATCGCTCGCTGGTCTTCGCCGCGGCCGGCGCGGCGCTGCTGGCCGTCGTCCGGGACGAAGAACTGGTCGAACGGCTGCCCGGGGAGCCCCACGACGTGCGCATGACCGGGGCCCTGACACCGGGGCGAGGCGTGGTCGACCTGCCGGTGTGAGCAACCAGGAATTGCCTTCCGGGAAGGTTTTCCCGCACAATCGGGTTAGCACTCAGGTCGGATGAGTGCCAGCAAAGGAGCCGTCAGTGCCTACGTACCAGTACGCCTGCAAAGAATGCGACCACCGGTTCGAAGCCGTGCAGTCGTTCTCGGACCCCAGCCTGACCGTCTGCCCGCAGTGCTCCGGGGTGCTGCGCAAGGTCTTCAGCTCGGTCGGCGTCGTCTTCAAGGGGAGCGGGTTCTACCGCACGGACTCGCGTGACTCCAGCAAGTCGAGCACCGCGGCCGCCCCGGCGAAGACCGAGACCAAGACGGAGTCGAAGTCCGACACGAGCTCGGCATCCTCCTCTTCGACCACGACGAAAACGGCCGCCGCGGCGTCCTGACCCGCAGGTTATCCACAACACCCCGGTTGTCCACAGATGCCGGACGTGGCCCTTCCGGCGGCCCGTCCGGCTTCCCTAACGTCGATCTCGTGCGGCACCCCGCCGCACCCGATCCGGCCGAGGGGGCCCCGTGGACATCCTGCCGAAGCTCCGCGCACTTCATCCGACCCGGCTGCCGAGCCGGCGGGCCAGGCTCATCCGCCGCTGGCTCGCCGCCGGCCTGCTCGTCCTGGGCGGCCTTTCGCTCGTTCACCCCGGTTCCGCGCGAGGCGCACCGACCGTCCTCGCGGCACACGACCTTCCTTCCGGAGCGGCGCTGAGCGCTGCCGACGTCCGGCTGGCCGACCTGCCCGGCGAAGCCCGTCCGAACGGCGTGCTGAGCACCTTCGAGGCCGTCGAGGGGCGCCTGCTGGCGGGCGCGGTCCGGGCCGGTGAGCCGCTGACCGACGTCCGCCTGGCCACGGCCCCCGCCCGGGGTGATCCCGGCACGGCGACCGTGCCGGTCCGGCTGGCCGACGAGGCCGTCGCGGACCTGCTCCAGCCCGGCCAGCGCGTCGACGTCGTCGCGGCGCCGGAGCAGGCAGTGCCGGCCTCCGTACTGGCCGCCGGGGCGACGGTCGTGACGGTCGGGCACCGGCAGCCGGCCACCCCCAAGGGGCCGCTGGTGCTGCTCCGGCTTCCGGAAGCGGCCGCGACAACGGTGGCGGCGATTTCACTGGAGCGTCCGGTAACGGTTACTCTCCGCTAGCCCACGCCCGCCGAGACGGGCCGGGCGTCCCCTTCCGGTTCGTGGCTCGTGAGGAGAGCAAGGTGTTCAAAGGCTTCAAGGACTTCCTGATGCGCGGCAACGTCGTCGACCTCGCCGTGGCGGTGGTCATCGGCTCGGCGTTCACGGCGATCGTCACGGCGTTCACCAACGGCCTGATCAAGCCCCTGATCAGCACGATCGGCGGCACCGACGCCGCGAACGGCCTCGGATACCAGATCTTCGACAACAACAAGGCGACGTTCCTGGACTTCGGCAGCGTGATCAACGCGGCGATCAACTTCGTCCTGGTCGCGGCGGTGGTCTACTTCGTGATCGTGCTGCCGGTCAAGAAGGTGCAGGAGCGCCGCAAGCGCGGCCAGGAGCCGGGTCCCTCGGAGCCGACGGACGTGGAGCTGCTGACCGAGATCCGCGACCTGCTGCGCGCCCAGCAGACCAACCAGCGCGGCACCGACCGCGACTGACGAGGTCAGCGATCGTGGTGCGGTGGCCGGTTCTCCCGGTACCAGTCATCCGGGAGACCGGTGCGCCGCTCGGGATCACGCTCATCGGAGGTCGTCTCGGGCAGAACGTCCCCGAAGATCTCATCAACCCGGCGCCGCTGCTCGCCGGTCTGAGGTTTCCGCTGTTCACCCGCCATGCCTCGAGTATCCCACGAAGCGCTGTTTGACAACTCCAGAGTGAAGGCCCCCGGCGACTCCACCCGCCGGCGCGCCGCTGCGGTGCGACCTCAGCCGACCGCATCCAGCCGCCCCAGCTGCTCCGCACTCAGCACGAGCCCCGCGGCGGCGACGTTCTCCTCCAGGTGCGCAATCCGTCCGGTGCCCGGAATCGGCAGCACCACCGGCGACCGGGCCAGCAGCCAGGCCAACGCCACCTGGGCCGGGGTGGCGCCCACTTCCGCGGCTACAGCGGCAACCACGGCGGCGCCGGACGCAGCCGGCAGAACGGGCCGCCAAGGCAGGAACGCGATGCCCGCCGAGGCGCAGGCCTCGACCACCGGCTCGTGCGCACGGTCGAGCACGCTGTACCGGTTCTGGACGCTGGCGATCTCGGCGAGCTCTCGCGCCCGGGCGAGCTCGTCGGCGGTCACTTCGGACAGTCCGAGCAGGCCGACCTTCCCGGCGGACTGCAGCTCGCACAGCGTCCCGAGCTGGTCGGGCAGTGGCGTTTCCGGGTCGATGCGGTGCAGCTGCAGCAGCTCGAGCCGCTCCACCCGGAGCCGGCGCAGGGCTTGGTCGACCTGGTCACGCAGGATTTCGGGCCGGGCGTCGAGCCGCCACTCGCCGCCGGGCCCGGTCCGCGCGACGCCGACCTTGGTGGTGATCAGCAGCTCGTCCGGGTACGGGTACAGGGCCTCGGCAAGCAGTTCCTCGTTGGCCCCACCGCCGTAGAGGTGCGCGGTGTCGATGAGCGTGACACCCAGCTCGACGGCCCGCCGAGCAACGGCAATCGCGCCGGCCCGGGCGGCCCCGGCTTCGGTCGGCAGGTGCATCGCCCCGAAACCGAGCCTCCGGACGGTCAGCCTGCCGCCGATCCGGAACTCGAGGGTCATGCCGAAAGCTCGTCGATCAAGAGCGAGGTCAGCGTCGCCATCCCCGAGCGGACCGATGCCCTACCCGACGAGAAAGTCAGCCCGCCACCGATCCGGGACCCGGGCTTCACACCTCTTCGAGGCCCGAAAGCTCGTCGATCACGTGCGGCACGAGCGAGGTCAGCGTCGCCATCCCATCGCGCACCGCGGACCGCGACCCGGCCAGGTTGACCACGAGCGTGCTCCCGGAAACCCCGGCGAGCCCGCGCGAGATCCCGGCGTCGACCGCGCCGGCGGCCAGCCCGGACGCGCGGATGGCCTCGCTGATGCCCGGGATCGGCCGGTCGAGCACACCGGCGGTGGCGTCCGGCGTCCGGTCACGCGGCAGTACCCCCGTGCCGCCGACGGTGATCACCAGGTCGGCGCCACCGATCACAGCGGTGTTGAGCGCGTTGCGGATACCCGCGGTCTCGGCCTCGACCACCACGACACCGTCGACGATGAAGCCCGCTTCTTCGAGCAGCTCCGTGACCAGCGGGCCAGTGGTGTCCTCGTGCTCGCCGTGCGCCACGCGATCGTCCACGATGACCACGAGGGCCCGGCCCAGCCGTTGTGCACTCCGTTCCATGGCGCCCACCGTAGCCGGTTTCGGCGGCCGGGCGCCGGGAGGTTCCGGGTGAGTTCTGACGATTCGGTGACGTGCCGCGGTGAGCGTCGGCGAGCCCCGCCGAAGCCCCCTAGCGTGGCCGGTGTGCGCGTACTGGTCACCGGCGGAGCCGGGTTCATCGGGTCCCACATCGCCGACCTCCTCGCCGACGGCGGCGACGACGTCGTGGTGCTGGACAACCTCCTCCCCACGGCTCACGGCTCCCGCACCCCGCCGCCGTACACGAGCAGGCACCGGTTCCTGCGCGGCGACGTCACGGACACGGAGATCGTCGCGGAGCTGCTGGACGGCGTCGACGCGGTCTGCCACCAGGCGGCAGTGGTCGGCCACGGCATCGACCCGTCCGACGCACCGTCGTACGCCCTGCACAACGACTACGGCACGGCGGTGCTCCTGGCCGGCATGCACGCGGCCGGCGTCGGAAAGCTGGTCCTGGCCTCGTCGATGGTCGTCTACGGCGAAGGCCGCTACACGTGTCCCGACCACGGCGTGGTGGCACCCTCGCCACGCCGCCGGTCCGATGTGGACGCGGGCCGGTTCGAGCCGCGCTGCCCGTCGTGCGAAGAGGAGCTGAGCTGGCAGCTGGTGCCCGAGGACGCGCCGCTGAACCCGCGCAGCACGTACGCGGCGACGAAGCTGGCCCAGGAACACCTGGCCGGCGCCTGGGCCCGCCAGACGGGCGGCACGGTGTGGGCCATGCGCTACCACAACGTCTACGGCCCACGGATGCCCCAGAACACCCCGTACGCCGGAGTCGCATCGCTCTTCCGATCGGCACTGGCCCGCGGCGAAGCCCCGCAAGTCCTGGAGGACGGCCGCCAGCAACGCGACTTCGTCCACGTCCACGACGTCGCCAGGGCGAACGTCCTGGCCCTCCGGACACCGGGCCCGAACGACCTCACGCCGCTGAACATCTGCTCCGGCACCCCGCACACGGTGGGCGACCTGGCAACAGAGCTGGCCCGGGCCTGCGAAGGCCCGGCACCGAAGGTCATGGGCGGCGCCCGCCCGGCCGACGTCCGCCACGTCGTCGCCGACCCGGCCCGAGCCCGCGAGCTGCTCGGCTTCACCGCGGAAGTCGGCTTCGCCGAGGGCATCGCCGACTTCGCGACGGCCGAACTCCGCGAGCCGGTCTCACCCTGAAACCAGGTCGGCTCCCGCGGCCCCTGAGCCGAACGCCGCGCTGCGTCCGGCTTCGGGCCGCCCGCGCGACCGGACATCACCTGCCGCGGTCCCGGATCACAGCCACAGTCGAGGTATCCCTCGATCCCGGGCCGTCCGCGCCACGCGGAACCCGGACCAGCCGCGGCCTACGGCATCGCGAGCGGCAGGCGCACCTCGAACCGGCACCCCGGCCCGTGGTTCTGCACCCCGATCCGCCCGCGGTGCGCCTCCACCAGGCCCTTCGCGATGGCCAGCCCGAGCCCGCCCCCGCTGGTCGTTCCGCCGCGCTCGGGCGTCCGCGCCTGCGTCCCGCGGAACGCCACGTCGAACACGCGGTTGATCTCGTCGTCCGGGATGCCGCCGCAGGAGTCGTCGACGGCGAGCAGCGCCTCGTCGCCGTCGACGCCGATCTGCACCGCCACCGTCCCGTCGGGCGGGGTGTGCCGGATTGCGTTGGACACCAGGTTCCGCACGATCCGGGCCAGTTCCGGGTCGCTGCCGGTCACCACCGGCCAGGTCGACGCGTTGGCGAGCACCTGGACCCGCTTCCGCAGGGCCACCGGCGCCTGGGCGGCGACGGCGTCGCTCACCACGTCCCGCAGCGGCACCGCGGACATCGTGAGCTCCAGGGCGCCCGCGGTGATCCGCGAGAGCTCGAACAGGTCACCGACCATCGCGGACAGCCGCCGGGTCTCGCCGCCGATCCGCTGGGCGTAGTCGGCGACCTCGTCGCGTTCGGACACCACGCCGTCGGCCAGTGCTTCGGCCATCGCCTGGATGCCGGCCAGCGGGCTGCGCAGGTCGTGGCTGATCCAGGCGACCAGTTCGCGCCGCGACGCCTCGGCGGCGCGTTCCCGCTCCCGCGCCTCGCGCTCCCACACGCTGCGGCGCGCGATCGCCCGGCCGAGGATGATCGCCGCGGGCACGGTGACCAGCGCGACGAGCAGGCAGACCAGCAGCATCGTCGTCAACGCCGGGGTGAACATGAACCCGCTGATGCCCAGGACGCCGGCCAGCGTGGCGAGCACCGGGATCAGCACCAGCACCGTGAGCGTGGTGGCCAGCGAGCCCCGGCGCAGGACGTACAGCGCCACGCCGCCCAGCGCCGCAACCGGCAGCGAGAACAGCAGCGCGAACGGCAGGATGTGCCAGAGGTGCGTCAGCATCTCCGGCACGGATTCACCCGACCCGATCACGGCTGCTCCCGGTCGTAGCGGTAGCCGACACCCCACACGGTCGCCACCCGGGTCGGCTTGGCCGGGTCGCGCTCGATCTTCTCGCGCAACCGTCGCACGTGGACGGTCACTGTGGACTGATCGCCGAAGTCCCAGCTCCACACCTTCTCGAGCAGGTCGGCGCGCGAGTAGGCGACGCCCGGGTGGGCGAGGAAGAACGCGAGCAGGTCGAACTCGCGGGTGGTGAGCGGCAGCTCGCGGCCGCCGAGGGTCGCGGTCCGGGCCTTCATCTGCAGGCGCAGGGCGCCGTCCACGAGCTCGGCGGCGGCCGGCTCCGGGCGGGGCATCCGGGCGCGGCGCAGCACCGAGGCGACACGGAGGGCGAGCTCCTTGGGGCTGAACGGCTTGGTCACGTAGTCGTCGGCGCCGAGCTGGAGCCCGGCGATCCGGTTCTCCTCCTCGCCGAGGGCGGTGAGCATGACGATCGGCACCTGGCTCACCTGACGCAGCCGCCGGCACACCTCGAGGCCGTTGATCCCCGGCATCATGACGTCGAGCACGACCAGGTCGGGCTCGTGGGCGGCGAACCGGGCCAGGCCCTCGGCACCATCGCCGGCCATGTCGACGGTGAACCCGGCCACCTCGAGGTAGCGACGAACGACGTCGCGGACCGTCTCGTCGTCGTCGACCACGAGCACGTGCCCGGTCTGATCGCTCATCACGTCTCCCTCACCAGCCCGTCAGCAGCAGGTGGTTGACCGCGAGCGCCGTCGCCGCCTGCGCGGCCAGCCACCACCGGCGACCGGGCCGCGGGAGCAACGCCGTCATCGGCAGCAACCACACCCCGAACGGTAGCCAGATCCGCTCGGTCTCGGCTTTCGACAGGCCCGAAACGTCGGCGAAGAGGATGGCGGCCAGGGCGGCGAGGCCGAGCAGGAGCACCGGATCGGTGAGCAGGGCCCGGCGCGGGGACGCGACGCCACGCCGGATGGCGGCCACGACCGCGGGGCCGAGGGCGACGACGACCGCCGCGAGGTCGGCCCACACCCAGTACGAATAGGGCCGGACCAGCGCGACGCCCTGGTAGTAGCGCTCGACGACCAGGTGGTAGCCGTCGAGCCACCAGAAGCCGGCCCAGGCGAACACGCCCACGACGGCGAGCGCCGCGACGATCGCCAGCGCCGCCGACCGCCACTGCCGGCCGAGAACGGCGACCGCCACCGCGAGCACGCCGAGCAGCACCAGGCCGTACGACAGGAAGATCCCGAAGCCGAGCAGCACCCCGGCGGCCAGCCCGGCCGGGACGGCGTACCGGCGGCCGTGGGCGAACCCCGTCGCGGACAGCGCGAGCAGCGCCAGGCCGGTGGCCGTCACGCCGGCGAACAGGCCGTCCGCGGACACGCCGATCCACACCGCGCCGGGGGTGAGGACGGCGAACGGCAGCACCGTGCGGGCCGCCTCGGGCCGGCCGAGCAGCGCGACCGTGGCCGGCACGGCCACCGCAACCAGGCTGCCGGCGAGCACGACGGCCGTGGCCGCCCACGCGCCGCCGTGCAGGCCGAGCCGGTCCAGCCAGACGAAGACGAGCGTCGCGCCCGGTGGGTGGCCCGACACGTGCGTCGTCCACGAATGCGGCTGGAAATCGAGGATGCGGGAGGAGAACTCGCGCAGCATCCGCGGGATGTCGATGATGCCCGGGACCTCGTGGAGGTACTCCTGCGGAATGGTGAGGTGCCCGGCGAATCCGCGGTCCCAGCCGTCGACCATGGTCAGCGAGAAGATCCAGGCGAGCGAGGCGAGGTAGCCGGCGGCGAGCGCGCGGCGCCACGGCAGCCGGGCGGCCAGCGTGGGGCCGTGCAGGACGACCGCGATCGCGATGAGCACCGCGAACACCGAGCCCGGGCCGACGTGCGGCAGCCAGTCGGCGAACAACGGCGGCGCGGACACGAAGATGATCACGCCGGAGTGCGGCCGGTTGTAGTACAGGCCGACCGCGGTGGCCGTGGCGACGAGCACCGCCGCCGCGGCGACGGCGAGGAGGTCGGCGCGGCGGCCGGTGACCGGGGCTTCGGGTTCGCGGGCAGGCGGCTCGGCGAGCCGGGCTGCCGGGTTCGGCTCGCTCATCGCCGCCCACCCTAGGTCCGCGGCGGCCGGTCCGCGCCCTCGGAGCGGGAGCCGTAACGACGCGGTAAGAACTCACCGGACGTCATGATTCGGTAAGCGCCGCAAGGGTTCTACGCCACTCCCGGACGGACTTACGGTCGGCGGCGTGACTGACTTGGAAGTGGACGTCGTCCTCCCCTGCCTCGACGAAGCGGCCGCGCTGCCCGGCGTGCTGGCCGGCCTGCCACCCGGCTACCGCGCGATCGTGGTCGACAACGGCTCGTCCGACGGCTCACCCGAGGTAGCGGCCTCGCTGGGCGCGAAGGTCCTCCACGAACCGCGTCGCGGCTACGGCGCCGCCGTCCACACGGGGCTGGAAGCCGCCACCGCGGACATCGTGTGCTTCGCTGACGCCGACGGGTCCCTGGACCTCGCCGACCTGCCGCAGCTGGTGAGCGCGGTCAGGCGCGGCGCGGACCTGGCGGTCGGACGCCGGGTGCCGACCGGTCCCGGGGTGTGGCCGTGGCACGCGCGAGCGGGCAACGTCGTGCTGGCGACGCTGTTGCGCAGCCGTGGGCTGCCGGTGCGGGACATCGCGCCCCTACGCGCCGCGGACCGGCGGGCGCTGCTCGGCCTCGGTGTCGCCGACCGGGCCTTCGGCTACCCCCTGGAGCTGCTGATCAAGGCCCAGCGAGCCGGGTGGCGGGTCCGCGAGTTCGACGTCCGCTACGGCGAGCGCGCCAAGGGCACGAAGTCGAAGGTGTCCGGGTCGGCACGGGGGACGCTGCGTGCGGTGCGCGACTTCGGGCGGGTGCTGGCCCGATGACGCCGTTCGTCCTGCTGGTCGTGGCCAAGGCGCCGGTTCCCGGCTTCGCGAAGACCCGGCTCTGCCCACCCGCGACCCCGGCTCAGGCGGCCGAGATCGCCGCGGCCGCGCTGCTCGACACGCTCGACGCCGTCTGCGCGGTCCCCGGCGCTTTACCCGTCGTCGCGATGACCGGCGATCTCGGCGCCGCGGCCCGGGCCGACGAGATCAGTGCGGCACTGCGACGCGCGACCGTCATCCCGCAGCGTGGCCGGGATTTCGGGGCGCGGCTGGCGAACGCCCACGCCGACGCCGCTGCGGTGCACGCCGGTCTGCCCATCCTCCAGATCGGCATGGACACGCCACAGGTGACGCCGGAGTCCCTCGCCGCAGCGGCCGCACCGGTCCGCCACGGCAGCCACGACTCGGTGCTCGGGCCGGCCGAGGACGGTGGCTGGTGGGCGCTGGGACTCGCCGAGCCACGGCATGCGCAGGTTCTCGTGGACGTTCCGATGTCCTGCGACGACACCGGCGAGCGCACGCTGCGCGCCCTCGCCGAGCGCGGGTTGCAGACAAGGCAGGCATTCCGCCTGTCCGATGTGGACACCATGGCGAACGCCCGTTCGGTGGCGGCGGCATGTCCGCGAGGCCGGTTCGCCCACGCCGTCGCGGCCGTCGGCGGACAGGCGGTGGCGTGATGACGGCCCCGGCGAGCGCCGGCCACGAGTTCGACCTCGGCCTGCTCGGGCACCGGTGCTGGCTCGAACTGGCCAGCGGCGAACGGATCGAGCTGGCCGTGGAACGCTGGGCGGAACCGTCCGAGGGCGACGACGTCCTGCTCGACGCGTGTTCCGGCCCCACCATCGACCTCGGGTGCGGGCCCGGGAGGCTGACCGCGGCGCTGGCCGCGCGCGGGGTGGTCGTGCTGGGCGTGGACAGCTCGCGCACAGCCGTCGGGCTGACCCGGCGGCGCGGCGGAAGTGCGTTGCAGCGCAACATCTTCGACCGTCTGCCCGGCGAAGGGCGGTGGCGGCACGCCCTGCTCGCGGACGGCAACATCGGCATCGGCGGCGACCCGGTCACCCTGCTCCGGCGCACGACGCGGCTGATCGCCCCCGACGGCGACGTGCTCGTCGAACTGGAGCCGCCCGGCCGGGGACTCCGGCACGAGCGCGTCCGGCTCCGGCCCGGCCACGCCGACGTCGCCTGGTTCACCTGGGCTTGGGTGGGGGTCGACGCGATCGCCGAAGTCGCCGCGCGGGCCGGGTTGCGCGTCGACCGGACGACCCGGCACGGCCACCGCTGGTTCGCGCGATTGGAGCGATCGTGAAACTCCCGATCCCGGCGGAGGAGCAGTTCCGGGCGCCGGCGCACCACGAGCGGGTGACGTCGAAGATCGGTCTGGCGCTCGCGATCACCTTCACGACGTGCTTCGTGACGGGCTTGCTCAGCCACCTCATCCAGCACCCACCCGGGTGGTTCTCCTGGCCGAGCCGGCCGGTCGGGCTCTACCGCGTCACGCAGGGGTTGCACGTGATCTCGGGCGTGGCTTCGATCCCGTTGCTGCTGGCGAAACTGTGGAGCGTCTACCCGAAGCTGTTCGGCCGGCCGCTCGTCCGCTCGCTGCCGCACGCCCTGGAGCGGCTGTCGATCCTGGTGCTGTCCGGGGCGGCGTTCTTCGAGCTGACGACCGGGCTGCTGAACGTCGCGCAGAACTACCCGTGGGGCTTTTACTTCCCGCAGGTGCACTACGCGGTCGCGTGGCTGGCGATCGGTTCGATCCTGGTGCACGTCGCGGTGAAGCTGCCGATCATCCGCCGTGCCCTGAGCCGGACCACCGTCGAGGAACCACCGGCGGAAGGGCTGTCGCGACGGGGTTTCCTGGTGACCACCGGGCTGGCGACCGGCGTCGCGGTCGTGGCCACCGCGGGCGCGACGGTCCCGTTCCTGCGCGGCGTCTCCGCCCTCTCCTGGAAGACCGGCAAGGGCACTCAGAGCCTCCCGGTCAACCGCACGGCGGCGGCCGCCGGTGTCACGTGGTCGCCGGCCTGGCGGCTCTCCGTGGTGACTGCGCGCGGCACGACGAAGTTCTCGCTCGACGACCTGCGCGCCCTGCCCCAGACGACGGCCGAGCTCCCGATCGCCTGCGTGGAGGGCTGGAGCCAGTCGGCCACCTGGCGTGGAATTTCCCTGCCCACGCTGCTGAAAACCGTCGGCGCGGCCCCGGGCACGGCGGTGCGGGTGTCCTCTTCGGAGCGTGGCGGACTGTACGGCGTCAGCGTCCTCCCCGGCGAGCACACGGCCGACGAACTGACGCTGCTGGCCCTAGAGCTCAACGGCGAGGTCCTCGCCCCCGACCACGGCTTCCCCTGCCGCATCATCGCCCCGAACCGGCCCGGTGTGCTGCAGACGAAGTGGGTCACGAAACTGGAGGCGCTGTGAAGACCGCCCGCGCGCTCCTCGCGCTGCCCGGCCTCGCGGCGCTGGCCTGGGGCGTGGTGCTGTTCGCCGAGTACGCGCTGCCCCTGCGTCCCGATGTCTTCGGCACGGTGGGCTGGATCATCGGCGGCCCGCTCCTCAACGACGCGGTCATCGCCCCGCTGACGGCCCTGCTCGGCTTCGCCCTGTCCCGGCTCCTCCCGCCCCGCTGGCGAACCCCCGTCATCGCGGGCACGGTCATCACGGCCGCACTGGCCATCCTGGCGTTCCCGCTGCTCTGGCGCCCGTACGGAACCCCACCGATGCCCGGCCTCCACGACACCAACCCGGCCCCGGCCCTGGCCATCACCCTGGCCGCAGTCTGGCTCACGGTGGTCCTGACCGCCCTCCGCCACCGTGTCCTCCCCCCAATCACACGTGATGCCCCTCCAATCACGAGTGATACCCCTCCAGACACGCGAGGTGCCCGCCCCGGCACCCCAACCGACCCTCCGGGCACGCGCACCGCCCCTCCCGGCACACCAGCCGACGGCCCGGGCACGCGACCAACCCCAGCCGCTCCTCAAGGCACACCGGCCGCCCCTCCGGACACGCGGCCTACCCCGCCGCGCGACCCGGCCGACCTTCCAGACACGCCAGCCGACCCTCCAGACACGCGGCCCGCCGAGTCCGCCTTCCCGGCCAACCCTCCAGGCACGCAAGCCGACCGCCCCGGCACGCCGGCCGACCGTCCCTGAACCGGGCACAAATGCGGCCACGCGCGACCGGCATCG